>CAIWVX010000123.1 GCA_903916205.1 uncultured beta proteobacterium | reverse complement strand
GTAGTTGTGACCGGTGTCGATGTGCATCAGTGGGAAAGGGAATTTGCCCGGGCGGAAGGCTTTTTCAGCGATCCGCAGCATACAGATTGAATCCTTGCCGCCGGAGAACAGCAGCACCGGATGGCTGCACTGTCCAGCCACCTCGCGCATGATGTGAATGGCTTCGGATTCAAGCCAGTCAAGGTGGGAGAGAGTGTGCTTTGTGCGTGTTGTCATCGTTTGTCCAAGTGCTTCAAAGTCCACCGCGAAGACGCAAAGAGGCCAAGGCAGCGCAAAGAAAATCAGGCTTCATCGTGGGGGTTACCCTTCTTTGCGAAACCTTTGCGTACTCCGCGACTTTGCGGTGGTTATGCTTTTTTAACATGCAGGCCACATTCTTTGCCGTCCGCAAGTTCCCACCACCAGCGTCCCGAGCGGATGTCTTCAGCGGGGGTGATGGCGCGGGTACATGGGGCGCAGCCGATGCTTGGGTAAAACTTGTCGTGCAGATCGTTGTAGGGAACGTTGTGCAGTTTGATGTAGGCCCAGATTTCCTTTTCGCTCCAGTCGGCCAGTGGGTTGAATTTCTCCAGCCCGTTGGCCTCGTCATAGCTTTGCACCGCCAGCCCTTCGCGGGCTTGGGATTGCTGCGCCCGCATACCGGTAATCCACGCTTTTTTCCCGGCGAGAGCGCGGCGCAACGGCTCGACTTTGCGTATAAAACAGCACGATTGACGCAGCTCGACCGATTCGTAAAAAGCATTGATTCCGTGCGCGTCGGTATAAGCCTCAAGCAAATCGTGGCGCGGGTAATAATGTTTGAATTTGAGGCCGTAGTGAAGTCGCGCTTTAGCCATCAGCGTGTAGGTTTCAAGCGGTAAGCGGCCCGTATCGAGCGAGAATATTTCGATCGCGATACCACTGCCGTCGATCAGATCAGTCAGCACCATATCTTCAGCACCCAGACTGTTGGCGAACACCGCCGGTGAAAATTCGCTGGCAATTTTCTTTAAAAGCGTTTTGAGCTGATCGACTTTAGCGGCCACCGAATCCAGTAGGGCCGTGTCGTTGAGATTGATAGTCATGGGGTTTTCAGGGGTGTGAGAAATTCAAAATCCACCACAGAGGCACGGAGACGTCGAGAAAACGCAGAGGTAATACCGTACCTAAAATAGGTACTCTGTGAAACCTCTGTGCCTCTGTGTCTCTGTGGTGAAGGGTCTGCATTTTTTACAGATTCTCAGGCGCTGCGGCGGCGAAAGAGGGGTTGGGGTTGGTCAACGGCGGCTTGATAGGATTCACTGAAAACGCCCAGCCCGGCCAGTGCCGCTTCGATATTTTTGTCTTCGCGTATGACGTAGGCGTCAATGCCGCAGCGCTTCATGAAGAATAATTGATCTTGCAGCACGTCACCGAGGGCGCGGATTTCACCGTTGTAGCCGTAGCGTTCGCGTAGCAGACGGGCGGTGGAATAACTGCGTCCATCGGCGAATTTCGGGAAATTAACGCCGATTACGGCAAAGTGGCTCAAATCATCGGCAATGGCCTCGGGGCCTTCGTCGCTTTCCAGCCAGAGGCCGATTTCGATAGGGCGGGCGAGGATTTCTGTTTTTCGCGCCTGCCAGACGGCCTGCGGGAGCAGGGTAGCTTGTTCCGGCAAGGCCACCGTTTCAGCGCTTTCACCTTCGGCAAGTTTTAGAACGGTCCAGGTGTTGTCAATGATCTGGCCGTTTTTGATGAGTTTAGACATGGCGGTTGTCTTCCGTAACGTTGCTGGTTGTTCCTTGCGCCGTTTTGCGACGGTCGCGACCAGCGTAGGCCCGCGCTTTGAAAGGCTCGATGCCGAGACGCTGGAAGGTGTCAATGAAGCGTTCCTCCGGGTGGCGCTGTTCGACATAAACACTGAGCAGGGTGGCGACCACCGCCGGGACTTCTTCAGCATAGAACGACGGGCCAATGACCTTGCCGATGGTCGTGGCGTTGCCTTGCTGACCGCCGACGGTGATCTGATACCACTCTTCGTTGTTTTTATCGACGCCGAGAATGCCGATGTTGGCGACGTGATGGTGGCCGCAGGAATTCATGCAGCCCGAGATGTTGAGCGAAATATCGCCAATGTCGTAGAGGTAGTCTAGGTCGTCGAATTGGGCGTTGATGGCAGCGGCAATCGGCACCGAACGGGCATTGGCTAGCGAGCAAAGATCGCCGCCGGGGCAGCAGATGATGTCGGTCAGTAAGCCGATATTCGGCGTCGCTAGGCCATTGGGGCGAGCCGCCTGCCATAGAGCGTAGAGATCACGCTGTTTGACATCGGCCAGCACGACGTTTTGTTCGTGGGTGACGCGCAGTTCGCCAAAACTGTAGGCGTCAGCCAGATCGGCAATGGCCTCCATCTGTACATCCGTGACGTCGCCGGGAGCCAGCCCCGGTGCTTTGAGCGAGAGCATAACGGCGCGATAACCGGGTATTTTGTGCGGGAAAAGGCTACGTTTGGCCCAAGCGGCGAATGCCTTGTCGGCGCTGAGTGCTTGTATGAATGCGGGTTCGTCAGCCGTTAGCGATTCATAGGCTGGCGGGGTGAAATGCTCAGCGATGCGTGTGAATTCGGCATCGGTCAGTGTGCTTGGGCCGTCTTTTAGGTGCGCCCATTCGGCTTCAACCTGACGGGAAAATTCTTCAATGCCGAGGGCATTGACCAGAATCTTGATCCGCGCTTTGTACATATTGTCACGACGGCCATAGCGGTTATAAACCCGGAGCAAGGCGTCGAGGTAGGAGAGCAGGTGCTGGCGCGGCAAAAATTCACGAACCACTTTGCCGATCACCGGAGTGCGCCCTAGACCGCCACCGGCAAAAATCCGCGCACCGATTTCGCCGTTCTCGTTTTTCACAATTTCCAGACCGACGTCGTGCGCTCGGATGACTGCTCGATCTTCTGCCGCCGCCGTCACGGCGATTTTGAATTTGCGGGGCAAAAAGGCGAATTCAGGATGAAAGGTCGACCACTGACGCAAGACTTCGCAGTAGGGGCGTGGGTCGGTTAATTCGTCAGGCGCAATGCCGGCAAACGGGTCGCTGGTGATGTTGCGGATGCAATTGCCGGAAGTCTGCACAGCGTGCATTTCAACGCTGGCCAGTTCGCCAAGGATTTCTGGCGTTTCTTCAAATTTAGGCCAGTTGAGTTGCATGTTCTGGCGGGTGGTGAAATGCCCGACGCTCCGGTCATAGCGACGCGAAATATCCGCCAGTTTGCGCAGTTGCGCGGCAGAAAGCTGACCGTAGGGAATGGCAATCCGCAGCATCGGCCCGTGGCGCTGGATATAGAGGCCGTTTTGCAGGCGCAGGGGGCGCAGTTCATCGTCCGAGAGCGTGCCGGCTAGATTGCGTTCAATCTGCCCTCGATACTGATTGACCCGCTCGTTGATGAGTTGTTTGTCTAAACTGTCGTAGCGGTACATAGCGTATTCTTTCTGTGCGGTCTTTAAACGATAATCAATTTGCCGCCGATGCGGCCAATAACAAAGCCTAGCAGGGTGTAGAGGCAGAGCATGGTGCGCCGCAGAAATAAAGTGAGCGCATGGTATCAGTGGCAAAGTTGATTGAAAAAGAATATTCGGTTAGATTGCTAGAACTAAATGTTATTAAGAGCGCTATGAAGCTTCAGCAACTCCGTTATCTG
>CAIWVX010000122.1 GCA_903916205.1 uncultured beta proteobacterium | reverse complement strand
ACTCGGACAGTGCCAATTCATGAAAACGCAGCTTATAGCTCATCCAGAGTCACCTCGACGAAGGGGCCACTGGCACGTTCCTGAACCAGTTTTGCATCTTCCAAGTCTTCAAGATAGGCTATCAACCGCTCGTAATGCGCAACAGGCAATAGATAGGCTTCCGGCCTATTGTGATTAAGAATGGCCACGGGGCAGTCATCGGCCTGCTTGATGATGCCTGCAAAATTGCGCTTTAACTCCGTGACGCTGACGGTGATGTTGCTGTAGATGGTGTCCATTGTGTGCTTCCAATAAAATATTGATGCCTTAACAAATGTCTAATTTAGCACTTAATTCGTCACGTTTCTAGCGTTTCACTAAATCAATGGGGCCCGGGTGAATTTCCACCCACAACCCGAAGAGCTCCTATCCTGCGCCACGACAACAAACCCGACTTCTTGGCCTGCACATGAGGCAAATATCCTTTTTGCTCCCACCAGACCGCCTTCGGGCGGTTTTCTTTGAACTTTTGCCGTATATGGTGATTACGATTTACAGGAATAAATCAGCGCGGACGTGGAACCGCTGAGCTAGGCGTTTGGCAATTTCTTTGCTGATCGAGCGCTTGCCGCTCAGGATGTTAGAGATTCGGCTTTGTGGCGCACAGTCGCCCATGTTCTCTTGATTAAGGCCGTGCTGATCCATGAGAAACCGTAGGACTTCCTTTGGCTCCGTCTCTGGAATAAGAAAGTTTTCATCCTCATAGGCTTTTACTTGGTTGGCAAGGTAGTCGAGCACATCAGCTAGGGGGTGACTTTCGTTATCGCCCACTTCTTCAAGCAACGCATCGATTGTGGCGCGCGCCTGCGCATAGTCGCCTTCGGTATGAATCGCCGTCACGCCGATGAGTTGCTTGAACGGCAACCATGCCTGAAGAATGGCTTGCGGCTCAGGCACCGCTTTAAGTGCATAGTCCATCATATCCTCCGTTTCCATTTTCCAAGGTCGTACTCTGCATGTGTCAGTACGGCGCGGACAAATGCCTTGTGCCTGTTGTAGTGAATTGCCGCAATCAGCCGGTACTTGTTCCCGCCTATATTGAACACCGTCAGGCCGTCCACGTAATCGGCACTGGCGAATGTTGCTCGTAGTTCGTTGAAGTCGGCAAAAACCTCACTTTCCATAGTTCGAAACCACGCCTGTAACGGGGTCTCGGCGTCCGGGTGCTTTTCCCAGAATTCAACAAGCGCAGGCTTGGCTATAACGTGCATAAGTAGATTTTATACCGTTTCGGTATGTTGTTGATTATATTTTAAGTCCCTTTTTCGTACCTTCGAGTGCCATTGCGGTTAGGCTCAATTTCCTGTCGATCCTAGCTGGCACCGTTTTTTCGATCTCGATACGCCGGAGGATTTTGCGGCGGCAAGTGAAAAATTGTGAATAAAAACCCGATCCACACTCGTGTATGAGTAATCCGCTGTGAAAAACCTTAGTCCCACCGCCAAGGCGCAAAGACTACGCAAATCATTGCAAATAATGAATTCCTTTGCGCCAGCCAGTATAGTATTTTCGGTGGGGGTAAAGTTATGTACGATGTGCAACCTGTTGTGCCCTGAAGAATGGCGCAGCCAGACTAAAGAAATACGCTTGGGGTGCGCAACACTTCGCATTTCACACCCACACAGGGCTAGACAGGGGTTTGCCGCTGGTGGGTACTAGATTTTTATACCTCTTCCAAGGAGTCCCCGCGTGGATAAACTTTCGGTAAAAAACGCGCAAATTTGCGTTCTGCAACATGTCACGCGTTGCGACAGCGAAGTCGTTAAGCTTGAAGCTTCATTGGGGCGGGTGCTGGCCGAAGAAATTCGGGCCAATCGCGATCAGCCGCCGTATGACGTTTCGGCCATGGACGGTTTTGCCTTGCGCAGTGCCGATCTCTCTGCTTCTCCAAGCGCATTGAGGATTATCGAAGACATCAAAGCGGGTGACATGCCGAGTCAAACGGTGCTATCCGGCCAGTGCTCGCGCATCATGACCGGCGCACCGGTGCCGCTAGGGGCTGATGCGGTGATCCGCGTTGAAGATACGCAGATGTTGGCCGATGGGCGGGTTGAAGTCAGTAAGGCGGTGAAGCCCGGCAACGATATTCGCCGGTTGGGTGAAAGTATGCGCAACGGCCAGAGTGTGTTGACCGCAGGAACTGAAATTACCCCCGGCGTGATCGGTGTGCTGGCCACCGTCAAATGCGCACAACTGGCGGTTTATCGTCGGCCACGGGTGGCGATTCTGTCGACTGGCAATGAGCTTGAAGCACTTGATGAGCCTTTTGACCCGAACAAAATTCCCAACTCCAACAGTTACGCGCTGATGGCGCAATGCCAGGCGCTGGGCATCGAGCCGGTGCTGCTGGGCATTGCCCGTGATGACCCCGAAGAACTGGCGCAATTTCTCAAGCGTGGGCTGGAATTCGATGCCTTGCTGGTGTCCGGCGGTTCGTCGGTCGGCGTGCATGATCATGTGCGTCCAACGCTCGAAGCGCTTGGCGTGACGATGCACTTTTGGCGCGTCGAAATGCGCCCCGGTCATCCGGTGGCCTTTGGCTCGATCAACACCCGTATCGCCTTTGGTCTGCCGGGCAATCCGGTCTCCAGCATGGTGTGTTTTGAGGAATTTGTGCTGCCCGCGCTGCGCCACATGATGGGGCATCCGCGCCTGTTCCGGCGCACGATTGAAGCGCGGCTTGCGCATCCGGTGAAAATTCGTCCCGGTCGCACCGAGTTTGTGCGCGTCGTGCTGTCGCGTGACGCCGAAGGCGGTTATGTCGCGAGTTCAACTGGCAATCAGAGCAGCGGTGCCCTGCTTTCGATGGCGTTAGCCGATGGTTTGCTGGTCGTTCCGGCCACCCGTTCAGGGCTGGCGGCGGGGGAACTGGCGAGGGTGCAACTGTTGGACGGCTGCGCTTTTCAGGCCGACCTCGGTTTTGAGGGAGATCTGTGATGGGCGAAAACGTCGTTGCACGCATCGGCATTCTGACTATTTCCGACCGCGCCAGTCAGGGCGTTTATGAAGATAAAGGTGGCCCGGCGATCCGCGAGTGGTTCACTCACGCCTTGATCAGCCCGTGGCAGGCGGTCGCCCGAGTGATTCCCGATGAGCAAGAACTGATCGAAACCGCGCTGATCGAACTTTGCGATACAGAAGGCTGTAGCCTAATCGTCACCACCGGCGGCACCGGCCCGGCCTTGCGCGACGTTACGCCAGAAGCCACCGAGGCGGTCTGTCGCAAAATGCTCCCAGGCTTTGGCGAATTGATGCGCACGGCTTCGCTGAAGTTTGTTCCAACCGCGATTCTTTCACGTCAGACGGCAGGGATTCGGGGTCAATGCCTGATCATCAACCTGCCCGGCAAGCCTTCAGCGATTGATGATTGCCTGAAAGCGGTTTTTCTGGCGGTGCCTTATTGCATCGACCTGATTGAAGGCGCATGGCTGGAATCGAACCCGGAGTTTTGCGCCGCATTTCGTCCGGCCCATGCCAAAAAACCGAGGGATGTTTAATAGCCGGCAAGGCACTCCAACGATTTTATGACGAAATTCACCCACACTCTT
>CAIWVX010000121.1 GCA_903916205.1 uncultured beta proteobacterium | reverse complement strand
GGGAAGTCCCTTTCATTCGTCGTGGTATAGAACGTTCGAATATCAATGCGCCTATGGGGCGATCTCTCAACCCTCTTCCGGCCCGAAACACACGTTAAAGTCGCAACAATCGGCACAGTGTGGGGACTTGCAGATCGGCACATCGGCTCGTTCGCAAAGCTGGCGGTAGAAAAATTTTTTCCATTTCATGTCACCTTGGTTCTTTGCCGCAAGCGTTGGGAAGTGGGTTGTCATCAACTCCGAAAGCTCCTTGCGACTGGGTAAGCCCATATCCTGCCAGAGATGATTTTCGCCCATGCTGGCGGTGGCGATGGCGTAACTCAGTTGGTGCGTTTGTTCGTTTTTATCGGCGCGGTGTTCGAGCAACATTTCAAGAATCTCACTGAACTCATCACATTCACTTTTTTGCAGCGCTTGGGGAGCCATGGTTTTAATCCTGCCTTTCGTGTTCGTTCAGTGAATCTTAAGCAAAACGCTTTCCAGCACGCTTGATGGGCTGAAATGACCGGTTTGCGTGAGACGAGTTCGTTGAAAATGTCGCGTTTCAGACAAAGCGAAAACGATTTAATCAACGCTCTGTCGTGATTGCCACACAAGGGCTGTTTTATAACCTATTGAAAATCATCAACTTAGAATTGGCACGGCGATTGCAAGGCCGTAGTCAAAAGGAATCTGCCATGAAATCCAGCGAGATTGCTGTCCTGCTCAACGAGCCGGCCTGCGCCCATAACACCAAAGAGAAGTCCGGTTGCGCCCGCCCTAAGCCGGGCGCGACGGCGGGCGGCTGTTCTTTTGATGGCGCGCAGATCGCGCTGCTGCCGATTAGCGACGTGGCGCACATCGTTCATGGTTCAATCGCCTGTGCCGGTAGCTCTTGGGATAATCGCGGCACTCGTACCACCGGTCCGGCGCTGTACCGCATCGGTATGACCACCGATCTAACCGAACAGGATGTGATCATGGGACGTGGCGAGAAGCGTCTGTTCCATGCCATCAAACAAGCCATTGACGCCTACGCCCCCGCCGCCGTTTTTGTTTACGCGACCTGTGTGACGGCGATGATCGGTGACGATCTGCAAGCGGTTTGCAAAGCCGCTGGCGAACGCTGGGGCGTGCCGGTCGTACCGGTCGATTGTGCCGGATTCTACGGCACCAAAAATCTCGGCAACCGCATCGCCGGCGAGGCCATGACGCAATACGTCATCGGTACCCGCGAGCCGGATGCCGTACCCGAATCGGCACAACGTCCAGGCATCAAAGTTCACGACGTAACGCTGATCGGCGAATACAACATTGCCGGTGAATTCTGGCATGTGGCCCCGCTGTTCGATGAACTCGGGCTGCGGATCATCGCCTCGCTTTCCGGCGACTCACGTTATCGCGATATTCAGACTATGCACCGCGCTGAAGCCAGCATGGTGGTCTGCGCCAAGGCTTTGCTCAATGTGGCGCGCAAAGTCGAAGAGGGCTGGGGCGTTCCGTTCTTCGAGGGCAGCTTTTACGGCATCGCCGACACTTCGCAAGCCTTCCGCGATTTCGCCCGATTACTCAATGACGACGATCTGGAAGTGCGCACCGAAGCCATGATTGTGCGTGAAGAGGCCAAAATTAACGCCACGCTTGAACCCTGGCGCACACGCCTGAAAGGTAAGCGCGTCCTGCTTTATACCGGCGGAGTGAAGTCGTGGTCTGTGGTTTCGGCGTTGCAGGATTTAGGCATGGACGTGGTGGCTACCGGCACCAAGAAATCAACCGGGGAAGACAAGGCGCGGATCCGTGAACTGATGGGCGAGGATGCCGTCATGATTGACGACGGTAGCCCAACCGCCTTGCTCTCGGCCTATAAGGAATACGGGGCGAATATCCTAATCGCCGGTGGTCGCAATCTCTATACCGCACTCAAGGCCCGCATTCCGTTTCTGGACATCAATCAAGAGCGCGAATTCGGCTACGCCGGCTACACCGGAATGATTGAACTGGCGCGGCAACTGGCGCTGACCGTCGAAAGCCCGGTCTGGAATGCCGTGCGCCAACCCGCTCCGTGGGCCAGAACCAAAGCGGCAGGTCTGCCGCTGAACGCTTAAGAGGCCGCAAAAGTGCATCAACCTTTACCACAGAGACACAGAGGCGCAGAGGGGGCACAGCGTAAACATTTAAAGCAAGAGGTTACCTCTGCGTTTTCTCTGTGCCTCTGTGGTGAGTTTTTGAATTTCTCTCAAACCTTGAGAAACGATCATGGCTGAAATCATCAAACGCGCCAAAGCCCTGTCGGTCAATCCGCTCAAAGCCAGCCAGCCGGTCGGCGCTGCGCTGGCCTTTCTCGGTCTGAAAAATGCCATTCCGATGCTGCACGGATCGCAAGGGTGTACAGCCTTTGGCAAGGTGTTCTTAGTGCGCCATTTCCGCGAACCAATTCCTTTGCAGACGACGGCGATGGATCAGATTTCGACGGTGATGAACGCCGATGAAAACGTCATCGAAGGTTTGAAGGCGATTTGCCAGAAGAGCAAACCGGAAATTATCGGCTTGCCAACCACCAGCCTTTCGGAGGCTCAGGGCGCGGACATCAAGCGTCTGGTGCGTGATTTCCGTATTAAGTATCCGCAATACACCGAGATTGCCGTGGTGCCGGTGAATACGCCTGATTTTACCGGCTGTCTGGAGAGCGGCTTTGCGCTGGCGCTGGAAGCCATCATCGAGGTGCTGGTGCCGGAAACGCGCCATGCTGGTCGGCGTCAAAAACACGTCAATGTGCTGGCTTCATCGATGCTGACGCCGGGTGATGTCGAGTCCATCAAGGACTGGATCGAAGGCTTTGGTCTGCGCCCGGTGGTGTTGCCGGATATTGATGATTCGCTCGACGGGCATCTGGTGGACAGTGAATACACCCCGCTGACCTTGGGCGGCACGCCACGCGCCGAGATTGAAGCGATGGGTGAGTCGGTGGCTACGCTGGTCATCGGGCGTTCGCTGAACCGTGCGGCCGATCTGTTGAAGGCCCGCACCGGCGTGCCGGATTTTCGCTTCGATCACCTGATGGGGCTCGACGCCAGTGATCACTTCACGCAGACGCTGGCTACCCTTTCCGGCCAGCCGGTCTCGGCTAGGCTGGAGCGGCAGCGGGCGCAATTGCTGGACGCCATGGTGGATACCCATTTCATGCTCGGCTTTGCGCGCATTGCTCTAGCGCTTGATCCTGACTTGTTGTTGGGATTTTCCGCTTTCTTTACCGGGCTTGGCGCGGAAGTCGTTACCGCCGTGTCGCCCGTACGTGCCGAGGTGCTGGCTGACATTCTCTGCAACACGGTGCAGATCGGCGACCTTGAAGAACTTGAACGCGAAGCAGGTGCGGCGAAAGCCCAATTGCTGGTCGCCAACTCGCACGGCTTACAAGGCGCAGAACGCCTTGGAATTCCCTTGTTGCGTGCCGGTTTTCCCCAGTACGACTGGGTCGGTGGCTATGCCCGTGGCTGGGTTGGCTACCGCAACGCACGGCAATCCTTGTTTGATATCGCTAACCTTTTTCTAGGGCAGCACCATGAAATCCCTGCCTATCAATCCATCTACCGGGCCGAACCGGAGCGGGCGCAAGCTGGCTCTGGCCTGGTCGTCCACTAACCGCCTGCCGACTATGTTCAAAGTCGCCTTTGCCACCTCTGATCGCCTCTGGGTCAATCAGCACTTCGGTGCCACGCTTGGCTTTGCGATTTACGCCATCGATGGCGAGCGGGCCAAGCTCGTTGAAGTGGCGCAATTTTCTGCCGAGTCGATGGATGGTAATGAAAACAAATTGGCCGAAAAAATAGCCGCGCTGGCCGGTTGCGCTGCGGTGTATTGCCTGGCCGCAGGCGGCTCGGCGGTGCGTCAGTTGCTGGAACGCAATATTCAACCGGTACGCATGGATGACGAAGTCAATATCGAGGCACTTTTGTTAGAACTGTGCAAAGCCGTTCGCCAAGGCGGGATTTCTTGGATCGACAAACGAATCAAGCGCGATAAAAACGTGCAGCGCTTTGAGCGCATGGCGGAAGAAGGGTGGCAAGAATGATCGACCTCATCGAACGCCAAGGCGAAGTCACCGGCTTTAAGCAGGGATTGGCGCAGATTCGTATTGAACGGTCGGCTTCCGGGTGTTCTGGTTGCGGTAGCCGAGGAGCCTGTGCCTCAGGCCATGCCGCCGTGCAGCGCGTTGAAATGGCGATGCCGGAAGGAACACAAATCGGCGATCAAGTCACTGTTTCCATGCCTTCATCCTCCGTCGCACTGGCGGCCATTTTCGGGTATTTGCTGCCGCCGCTATTTTTACTGCTTGGCGCGATAGGCGCCGACATGATTTACGGCAACGATTTTGCCGCGGTATTAGGCGCAGCGGCTGGCCTAATTTTGGGCTTACTGCTGGCGCGTCTCGTTTCACATTTCACCTTGGGGCAAAGCTTATCCCCTTCCCCGTGTGTTTCTGATTCACCCTACGGAGAATTTCTATGACTGTCACCGCAGTGCCTGTTGTTGCAGACGACCCCTTACTCGGCAGCGATTTCGTCAAAGAGATGGTGCGCCAGATGCGTGCGCTTGACAGCTATGGCCGGTACGACGGTTATTCCGTCGAGAAACTACTCGCCCCGTTGATTCTGACCAAAGAACGCAAGGCCGAAATTCCGCTAGTGGGTGATCCCGATGAAACCACCGTCGCTTGCGTGAAAGCCTTTTATAACGCCATTGCCGTGCTGATCGAAAAAGAATGCGGACTAATGGCGGTGTCGCTGATTCATCTGAGCCATGAAGGCTTTGGCCGGGTTTTGATTACGGTCGGAAAATTGGTAGCCCTCGATCGCACCTTGCGTGATGTGCATCGCTTCGGATTTGAAAGCCTGTCGAAAATGAAAACCGAATCTGACAAATATTTATCCGTGGCCATTGAAGTGATCGGCAAATTCCCTGAAGTGGCCGGGCTATAAAACCGGCATAACCGACGACGAGAATCCCATGACCGATGAAGAACTGAAAGCGCTGGACAAGGAAGTGAAACGCTTGAAGCGCATTGCCGCTGAATGGGCGGCTCAAATGCATGACCTTGTGGAAGAACGGCTACCGGCGGCCTACGAAGAAATTCCCGCCATCGCTCAATCCACCTATGACGCATGTCAGTCATGGGCGGAAGCGAACGGACGACTGCTTTCTAAATAGAGTGATTAAGGAGAATGAAATGGAAAACATTACCGGGTTAACCCTCGGCGGCACCCCCTGGACACCGGAATTTGTCATGGCCCTCGACCCCAAAAAGTGCATTGGCTGTGGTCGCTGTTTCAAAGTCTGCCCGCGTGATGTTCTGGATCTGATTGTCCGTGGTGAAGAGATGGAAATGGACGATGACGAAGATTACGACGAAGAGGACGAAGAGCGCGGCACCGATTCGCGCGACGACTTTTTGATTTTGTTCGTCGGCCCTGATCCCGCCTCCATCATGCAGGCGCAG
>CAIWVX010000120.1 GCA_903916205.1 uncultured beta proteobacterium | reverse complement strand
GGGGGGGGGCGACGCGGCAGATGGCGCGAATTATAGAGCGCTATCGAGCGGAAGGCGTTGCTGGTCTGAACAGTAAGCATTATGGAAAGAAGCCAGGGACTGCTATTGCGGACTCGGTGCGGGCCTTAATTATTGAGAAAGTAAGGCAACGCTACACGGGGTTTGGTCCGACGATGGTGAGCGAGAAACTCGCCGAGGAGGACGTGATCTTATCTGAGCAAGCCACGCGCAAACTATCTAAAGAACTTAGCATGAACTACAACAATCGCTATTTGCAGATAGAACACACGGGAACGGGTCGAGGATTACGCGGTGCCGAAGTCGAGGTCCATGAGCACTTTGACGGTCGTCTGAGCATTCGTCGTTCGGGCAGAATCTTTGCGTACAAAGAGATTGCCAAGCCGCTGAAGCAAAGCCAGATCGTGGGGAGCAAGGAGGTGAATCGGCATTTGGATGCCCTTATGTCCGGGCGGCGTGAGCATAAGCCTGCGGCAAACCACCCCTAGCGCGGAGCGCCGCGTGAAGGGGTTCAAAGACAACAACGGAATATACCGCAACTTCGTTGTGATTAACCAAAGCGAACATTTCAGCTTTGTATTGACATGCTTTCTCCACACCGCTGAGCCAAAGTACTCGGGTGCTATAATTCGCCGCACTATTTGTTGTGTTCAGGGCGGCATTCCTGCCCTGACTTTCCCTTATTTTCCGTATGGCGCTTTTTACTCTCGGCATTAACCACCGCACAGCGCCCCTCTCGGTTCGCGAGAAATTGGCGTTTCATTCGGAAGAGTTGTGTCGGGCGCTCACTGATTTGATGACCGACGGGCGAATACAGGAAGTCGCCATTCTCTCCACCTGTAATCGCACCGAGCTTTACTGTCAGGCCGATGCGCCGGAGTGGGTCAGTCCTTGGCTGGCCGAATACCGGCGGGTTCCGCATCATGAGATTGAGCCTTATCTCTATGTTTATCCGGGGCGCGAAGCTGTGCGCCATATCTTCCGGGTGGCTTGCGGGTTAGATTCGATGGTTCTCGGTGAGCCGCAGATTCTTGGGCAAATGAAAGAAGCGGTGCGTATTGCCAAGGCGTCCGGCACGCTGGGTACAACGCTGAACAAACTGTTCCAAAATACCTTTGCCGTGGCCAAGGACGTGCGCTCCAGTACGGCCATTGGTGCCAATATCGTCTCAATGGCGGCTGCGGCCGTGCGACTGGCCGAACGCATTTTTGAGCGCATTAGCGATCAGCGGGTGCTGTTCATCGGTGCCGGTGAAATGATCGAGCTGTGCGCCACCCATTTTGCAGTCAAGCAGCCCAAACAGATTGTGGTGGCTAATCGCACCGTTGATCGTGGCTTGGCGCTGGCTGAGCGTTTCGGGGCGACGGCGATCCGTCTTGAAGATGTCGCGGATCGCCTCGGCGAATTCGATATTGTGGTTTCCTGCACCGCCAGTCAGTTGCCGATTCTTGGTTTGGGTTTGGTCGAACGCGCGATCAAGACGCGCCGTCACCGCCCGATGTTTATGATTGACTTGGCTGTACCGCGCGATGTCGAGGCCGAGGTGGGTGATCTGGATGACGTTTTTCTTTACACCGTAGATGATCTGGCGCAGGTGGTTGAAGCCGGTCTCGAATCGCGGCAGTCGGCGGTGATTGATGCCGAGACGATTGTCACGGCACGGGTCGATACGTTTCTACTCTGGCTGCAAACCCGTGAAGCCGTGCCGGTCATTCGCTCGCTGCGCGATTCCGCAGAACGCACGCGGCGGCATGAAATGGAACATGCACTTAAACAGCTGGCCCGAGGCGAAGACCCGGCGGTCGTGCTGGATCAGATGTCGCATCGCCTGACTAACAAATTTCTACATGCCCCAACGCAAGCGTTGAATCAGGCCGAAGGCGACCGCACCGAATTACAAGCCGTGGTTTCACGCTTGTTTCACCTGCATGGCGAGTAAGTTGGCGTGAGCGCTTATGAATGTTCAAACGTCCACCGCAAAGGCGCAAAGAACACCAAGATTTCGCAAAGAAACCATATTAAATAATGGGTTACTTTGCGCCTTCGCGGTGGATTTTTATTTTCTACAAACTCAAAGTAGTTAGGTTGCTTTTACGATTGATTGACGATGAAACAAAGTATCCGCGACAAACTTGAAAATCTGGTTGGCCGTCTTGATGAGCTGGATCGCATCCTAGCGAGTGGCGAGGCCACGCGCGACATGGATCAGTACCGCAAGCTGACGCGTGAGCATTCTGAACTCGGGCCGGTGGTGGCGCTCTATAAAACTTGGCAGCAAACTGAAGCCGATAGACTGTCAGCGCTTGAAATGATGGCCGACCCAGAAATGAAAGATCTGGCCGATGAAGAAATGAAAGCCGCTAAAGAGCGTCTGCCGGAACTCGAAAGCGAGTTGCAGCGGGTGTTGTTGCCGAAAGATGCTAACGACGACCGCAATGTTTTCCTAGAAATTCGTGCCGGAACCGGTGGCGATGAATCGGCGCTGTTCGTCGGTAATCTGTTTCGTATGTACACCCGTTTCGCCGAGCGTCAGCGCTGGCAGGTTGAGGTGGTTTCTTCCAGTGAATCCGAGGTGGGCGGTTACAAAGAAGTCATTGCTCGCATCGTCGGAACCGGGGTTTATTCTAAGCTCAAGTTTGAGTCCGGCGGGCACCGCGTGCAGCGGGTGCCGGAAACCGAAGCGCAAGGGCGTATCCACACTTCGGCGTGTACTGTGGCGGTGATGGCCGAGGCCGACGAACTGGAAGCCGTGCATATCAACCCGTCAGAGATTCGCATCGACACCTTTCGGGCGTCGGGAGCCGGTGGTCAGCACATCAATAAAACCGATTCGGCGGTACGCATCGTCCATTTGCCGACCGGCATCGTCGTCGAATGTCAGGATGGCCGTTCGCAGCATAAGAATAAAGCGCAGGCTCTGTCGGTGCTGGTGGCGCGTATCAAAGACGCGCAGGAGCGCGAACAGCACGCGAAAATCGCGTCGGAGCGGAAGAGTTTGGTCGGCAGCGGAGATCGTTCCGAGCGCATCCGCACCTATAATTTTCCACAAGGCCGGGTCACTGACCATCGCATCAATTTAACCTTGTACAAGATTGATTCGATCATGGTGGCGATCTCGATGAACTGGTGGGTGCCTTATCTTCCGAGCATCAGGCCGAACAACTGGCAGCCTTGTCGGGAACGGAATAATCGCATGAATGCGTTGCGCGCAATCGGCGAGCTGTGGCATGACGCCAGCCAGCGCATTGATCGGCTGGATGCGCGACTATTGCTGGAATACGTGGGCGGCTGGAGTCATCGTGAGTTGATCGCGCATCCTGATCGTACCTTGAGCGCGTCACAACAAGACCTGTTTACCTCGTTATTGTCACGGCGTGAGGCAGGGGAGCCGCTGGCGTATTTGCTCGGTAGCGCTTTTTTTTATGGCCTTGAATTCAACGTTTCGCCCGCTGTGTTGATTCCTCGAAGCGATACCGAAGTGCTGGTTAATCAGGCTAAAGCGCGTGCCGAAAAGCTCGACGCACCTCGTATTGTCGATCTAGGGACTGGCTCGGGCGTGGTGGCGATTTTGCTGGCGAGGCTGTGTCCATCGGCCTCGGTCACGGCGGTTGATATTTCGGTTGAAGCGCTTGAAGTGGCACAAAGTAATGCCGTCCGACTAGGCGCATCGGTGCGCTTTCTCTTAGGCGACTGGTTCGCGCCACTGCACGATGAACGCTTTGACCTGATTGTCTCGAATCCGCCTTATGTCGCTGAAGATGATCCGCATCTACGGCTTAATGGTCTGCCTTTTGAGCCGCGTCTGGCCTTGACCGACGGGGTCGCGGGAAGTGCCGGGTTGGCTTGCATTGAGATGCTAATCGCCGGTGCCGGAAAACATTTATTTAGCGGTGGCAGCTTGCTGATTGAACACGGCTACGATCAGGCGGTCCAAGTGCGTGAATGGCTGAAAGTAGCCGGTTTTTGTGGCGTCGAGTCATGGCGCGACGAGGCCGGTATCGAACGGGTTAGCGGCGGTTACTGGTCTTGCCTCGTTGCGCCTTAGCGGTGAGGGCTAGTTTTTTCAGATTCTGGAACCGCTACAGTTATTTTCAATTATCTTATTCAATTATCGAGAGGCGTTTATGGATGTGCAGGAAATCATCAAAGAACAGGTCACCAGCAACCCCGTGGTGCTTTACATGAAAGGCTCGCCAAGAGCTCCGATGTGCGGTTTTTCGTCCACCGCCGTACAGATTCTACAAGCGTGCAACGTGCCGCTTTTTTTCAGCGTAAACATCCTTGAGGATCAGGCGATTCGTGATGGCGTCAAAATTTTCTCCGATTGGCCGACCATTCCACAGCTTTACGTGCGGGGGGAGTTCATTGGCGGATGTGACATCATGAAAGAAATGTATCAGAGCGGTGAACTGCAAACGCTACTCGTTGGCATTGCGGCCCCCGACTGATTTTTTACGGCGGCTGAGTATTCTGAGCACTCCGAGGTGGGAAAATAAAAAACGCCTGTTGATGAATCAAGCGTTTTCGTAGCGACCCAAGCAAACCGTTTTGTCGTGCCGGAGGGGCGTGTCCCGCACTTTCGACGGCGCTCAGGCCAGCGCCTTGAGTGCCGCTTCGTAGTTGGGTTCCGACCTGATTTCCTGAACCAGTTCGCTATGCAGCACCGTGTTGTTTTCATCAAGCACCAACACCGCGCGGGCGGCTAGGCCGGAGACCGGCCCACTGGCTAAGGCGACGCCGTAATTTTCAAGGAATTCACGCCCCCGCATGGTCGACAGGGTGACGACATTATCCAGTCCTTCCGCGCCGCAAAAACGTGTTTGAGCGAACGGAAGATCGGCCGAAATACATAGCACGACGGTATTGACTAGGTTGCTCGCACTGGCGTTGAACTTGCGAACGGAAGTGGCGCAGGTCGGCGTATCAACGCTCGGAAAAATGTTCAACACTTTGCGCTTGCCAGAAAAACTCTCCAGCGTCAGGTCAGCCAGATCCTTGGCAACCAAAGAAAAAGCCGGGGCGGTCTGACCTTTTTGCGGAAAATCACCGTTGACCTGAGTTGGGACGCCGCTTCGTGAGACTGTCGTTGTCATGTCTTTATCCTGTGAGTGATTTGGGGATAGGGCTGACGGTTAGGCTACGGTGGTTTTCAGCAAGCGAATAAATCGCTCCCAAGGGGGCTACGCGAAGTCCCGTCAATCAGTGATAGAAAATCGGGCGGCTTGCGCCAACGCAGTACTCATCCAGCAGTGAATCTACCGACTCTTCATCTCGTTCATGGAAGGGGATATTGTCAATGGCCTCGCGCAGCCCGATCGCCACTGACCCTTGGACAAAAAGACTCCGGCAGCCGGTTTTATCGACCAATTCAAACGCTTCCCGGTTGGGATAGGCCACGATTGCGTACTGCTCACTGTTATAGACGACATTCATGGCAACTCCTTCTATGCTGGACAAAGCCTACTGAACAGGCTTTGTTCAGGAGAGAAATGGGGCCGCTACAGTCTACTTCAAGTCTTTCTGTAGCGGCGCGTATATTAAGACTGAATTGCACTCAACAAGTTCAAGAACTTTCCGTGGCCGCGTTGCGGTGCCGCCCAAAGGCTCCTTTGCGTCAACGATCCGTTATTTTGCCTCGCGAAAAAACGTCTCGGTTTTTTCGTGATCCCAGCCGAACATTTCGAGAAGAATTTCAGCCGTGTGTTGCCCAAGCAAGGGAGCCGGAAACTCAACCTGCCCGGGTGTGACTGACATTTTTACCGGCACCCCCGGCATTTTTTGCCGTCCCGCGACCGGATGGTCGACTTCAACCATCATTTTCCGCGCTTTGATTTGCGGATCATTGACGACTTTGTCGATGGTGTTGATCGGCCCACACGGTAGCTCCGCTTTTTCGAGCAATTCCAGCCATTCGTTAATCGTTTTGGTGACAAAAATGGCGTTCAGCGCGGCCATCAATTCGTTGACATTATTGGTTCGATTGCCATTGGTATTGAAGCGCGCATCATTGACCAGCTCAGGGCAGCCAATTAAGTTGCACAGTTTTTCCCAGAGGCGATCATTGCCTGCACCGACGATCACATGGCCGTCTTTAGCGGTAAAGGCGGCGAACGGGGTGATCGAGGGATGGCGATTGCCCAAAGGCGTCGGCACCACACCGGAAGTTGTGTAGCGGGAAATGGCATTTTCCAGAACGGCCAGTTGGCAATCGAGCATCCCGACGTCAATTTTCTGACCTTCACCTGTTCTTTCGCGGTGAAACAGCCCGAGCATCACACCATAGGCGGTAAACATGCCAGCGATAATGTCGCCGACCGAGGCTCCGACACGCGTCGGTTCGCCCCCTTCAGAACCGGTGATACTCATGATGCCACCCATGGCTTGCACAATAATGTCATAGGCCGGTTTGAGCATGTACGGGCCGCTGTGACCAAAACCAGAGCAGGCGGCGTAGATCAGCTTCGGATTAATTTTCTTCAGATCTTCATAGCCCAGACCAAATTTTTCCATCGTTCCAGGGCGATAGTTTTCGACGACGACATCGGCCTGTTTGACCATCTCTTTAAATAAATCAACTTCGGCCCCGGATTTAAAGTTCAAGGTTATCGAACGCTTGTTCCGGTTCAGGCTCATGAAGTAGGCGCTTTCCTTGCCAACAAAAGGGCCAAATGCCCGTGAATCATCGCCAACGCCGGGGGGTTCGATCTTGATGATGTTGGCGCCAAAATCGGCCAGCATCATGGTGCAATAAGGGCCGGCCAAAACCCGACTCAAATCCAGAACTTTTATGCCTTCCAATGCTTTCATGATTAAACCCTTTGTTTGTTGTGCGCTTGAAATTACATAGAACATAAAAAACCCCGCCAGGCGGACGATCCGGTAGAGTTGAGGTTATCGAGACGCTCACCTATCGGGTGACAAAAAGAGGCGGGGCGATGGGTACTTTGGCACAGACGGTGCTTCCGTTCAAGCTTGAAGCGATGAAAGTCGTAGAAACAACTTTCTTAACTCCCAGACAATACAGCAAGCGCCTTGCACAACTGATCTTTGCACACGCTCCAAACAAGCCGATTCGAGCTACCATACTCAATCACCCACTACGAATCACATAGAGCCATTCATTTTTACTCAGGAATCCTTACCCCATGAAAAAGACACTTCCAATTACGATTGTAGCGGACGAGTTGGCTCGGTTGCGAGCCACCAATCCCTTAGTGCATCTGCTAACCAACGAGGTAGTCCAGGAAATTACGGCTAACGTTTTACTGGCTATTGGTGCCTCGCCAGCGATGATTGTGGCAGAGGAGGAAGCGGCGTTTTTCGCCGCGATTTCCGGTGCGTTACTGGTCAATGTCGGCACCCTTTACCCGGCTCGCCTGACGGTAATGAAGCAGGCCATCGTCTCTGCCAATCAGGCCGCTGTGCCGTGGACGCTTGATCCGGTAGCGGTGGGAGTGCTCGATTACCGGACGCAAGCATGTCGCGAATTTGTCGCTTGCCAACCGACGGCGATTCGCGGCAATGCTTCGGAAATTCTCGCACTGGCCGGGTTTGCTGCCAGTGGGCGCGGTGTCGATACGCTGGCGGATTCTGCTTCAGCCGTCGCTGCCGCCGAGCAACTGGCCCGTTCAACCGGGGCCATAGTCGCCGTAACGGGTGAGACGGATTACATCACCGATGGAGCCATAACGTGGGCGACACCGTGGGGACATCCCGTAATGACCCGCGTAGTGGGGACGGGCTGTGCCTTGTCGGCACTCGTCGCGGCCTTCACCGCACAGGCACCGAACCCTTTGAATGCGGTGGCGGCCGCCTGCGCCGTGGCCGGCTTGTGTGGAGAAAAGGCAGCGGCACGCAGTCACGGGCCAGGATCATTTAAAGCGGCTTTTCTCGATACGCTGTATTTGCTGACCCCCGATATTTTGCGTAAAGAAAGCGTATGAATTTAAATCCCATAGATCTTTCGCTCTATTTGGTGCTAGACCCTGATCTATGTGGCAGCCCAGACAAAATAGTGAGAACCGCACGCCTAGCGGCAGAGAATGGGGCCACTGTCGTGCAGTTGCGCGCACCTAAGTGGAAAAAACGTCAATGGCTTGAAATCGCGCTCGAACTAAAAACTGTTTTAAGCCCATTGGGCATCCCACTTATCATCAACGATCATATTGATGTGGCTCTAGCCATTGATGCCGATGGCGTACATATCGGTCAGGCCGATCTACCCGTTGCGGAGACGCGCCGTTTAATCGGGCCGAGCAAAATTCTCGGCTTGTCCGTTTCAAACGCCGCCCAGCTCGCAGCGTTGCCTGAAGGCGTCGATTATCTTGGCATCGGGCCGGTTTATTCGACCAGCACCAAACTGGATGCAGACGCCGTTATTGGTGTCCTCACTTTTGCCAAGATGGTTGCGAGCACTGTTTTGCCGGTGGTGGCGATCGGCGGCATCAACGCCGGTAACGGTGCTCCGCTTTTTGCTGCTGGAGCCAAGGGGATTGCCGTCGTTTCAGCGATTTGTGGGCAAAATGATCCCGGGCTGGCGACAAGGAATCTGTTGAAAATAATGACTTTCCCACCAAGACACTAAACACCCAGAAAATTGTTAATTTATTCATCACTGCGTTAACATGAGATGGGGTTTTTCTTTTTCACACTTTACGTACGGCGGACTTCCGTATAAAGCCCGTGAGTCATGGCAAACAGTCGGGTTAGCCCCAAGATAGCATCGATATACGGTGTTTTTAAACCGAGATGGCGACCCATTTCGTGTGCCGCGCCGACAATGCTGTCCAGTTCGAGGCGGCGGCCAGCTTCGACATCTTGCAGCATCGAGGTTTTGAACGCGCCAAGTTTTGCGGTAATGACGTGCCGGTCTTCTGGCTGTTGCGTAACGTGGCAACCGATCTGTTCGCCGATCAGCGCCGCCTCGTGCATAGCCGTCGTGCAAAAACTACGCACCAGCGGATCGGCCAGCAAGCGGTCAATCGTGGCTCCGGTGATGGCAGAAACCGGATTCATAGTCAGATTGCCCCACAGCTTGTACCAGATGTCATAACGGATGTTGGCCGACGGCTTGATCTCTAGCCCGGCTTGCGTCAGCACGTCAGTCACAGCCTCCATCCGCGCCGAGTTGCCGCCACAGGCTTCACCGATGATTAACTCCAAGCCCATGGCGTGACGGACTACACCAGGTTCGGGGCAACTGGCACCCACATGCACAACGCATCCAAGCGTCTGCTGGAGCGGAATGCACTCGTTGATCGTGCCGTGCGGATCGACACTCTTCAGCGCGAAAGGGGCCACTTTACCTAAAGCACCGTCGACCAGACAGAACCACCATGGAACGCCATTCATGGTCGGCAAAATCACCGTCTGCGCGCCGATCAGCGGACGCAGAGCGGGTGCTAGCAGCGGTAACGCTGGGCCTTTGACGGCAATAATTAGCACATCTTGCACACCAAGTTCAGACGCGTCATCGCTCGCGGCGACCGGTGCGCTGAAACTGCCCTCTTTCGTTTGCAGTCGAAAACCGTTTTGGCGCAAAGCCGCGAGTGTTTCACCGCGCGCCAGCGCACTCACTTCGGCCCGCCCGGAAAGCGCCAGACGGGAACCCAGAAAACAACCAATGGCCCCCGCACCTGCAATCGCAATTTTCATAAATGTTTCACTTTCACTATCAACTTAAGAACTCAGTCACACGCATCCTCAAGATCTTTTGAAGGAATTTCTTTGGCGACCAAAGCGCTATGTTAAATGAGATAAAAAACCATTATTTGATCAGATTACCCAGCGATTCGTTGAAGTTTACGCTCACGGATTTAGCAAACGCCGATCCGATGCTTGTGGTGAAACTCTCGTTGAGCGAAAAACGAGGGGCATTAATGTCGCCTTCAAGGACGAATTTGAGCGAAAAATTGCCATCGCGCTTTTTCATCACAGCTAGGACGGCACTGCGCGGCAATCCCATGATGGTCCCTGATGTTGAAGCCAGTTCGAGATTTTTTAGCGTTAGCGTGCCAGGGGCGCGTAGCTTTCCTTTTTGTATCGACGAATTGAGATCGAGATCAAGCACGCCTTTTGTAACGACACTTTCGTTTGTTTTAATCAAATAGGGTTGGAGAACCATTAAATCCACGCCGCGCAGACGCGTTGAAATCCCCAGTTCTTTATTGGCAAATTCGACGGTACCTGCCATTGAGATTTTCCCGTCTTGCTGAACACCCTTGATAACACCGATCAGGTTGATGTTGCTGAATCCCTCAAATCCGGGAAATTTTATTTTGTCGATGCCCGCATAAATCTGTTCTAGGCGCAGCTTGTGAGCTGGCGTTCTTATCGAAGCATCAAAAAACTCGATGGTGCCATTGACCAGTTCAATCTTGCTAATCGTGATCGATGGGATCTTTTCGCTACTTGGCCTATTTTCACTGGGTGCTACGCTTGTGTGGGTTTCAAACAAATCAGGTAAGACTTTTATCTGATCGTCCTTAGTTCGTAACATCGCAATATAAACGCCCTCAATACGAACGGTTTGCAACGTGATTCGGGCGCTTAATAAATCGAAGAATGAAGGAACGAGCAAGATACGTTCAGCGCGTAATTGGTCAACTGCGGGCCAAGCGGACGCTGAACCCGATTCCGTAAACGGAGTCTTGATTTTGATGCCAATGATTTCAACGCCGGTTAGGCTAACGCGAATGTCCTGCATTTCACCTTGCGGCCCCAGCGCCTTTTGAACTTGCTCCTTAAGTGCATAGAGGCTAAATTGAAATGCCAAAAAACCAGCTAACAGCAAGACAATAAGGCCTCCTCCGATAATAAGCGTCCAGCGCGGAGAGTGAGTTGCCATGATTGATTTCGAATGGGTAAGAGAGAAAATTAAACGAGGAAGATGACGGCCAAAAGAGGAGAATTATGCCCTTCTAAGGGTGATTTGTTCAGACTAGCTTCTTGGCAGTTGATTCCGTTATGCTCTAAAATGAACGCAAAGGGGATATTGTCCCTGTATCGGAGTTATAAATCATGGAAAACGCCTCAATTTCATCGCGCCCTAATACGGCCCAGCTTGCGGCCACAACACTTAATGCTCAGTCTAAGGCGCGCATGCGCCAGACAGAACAGGATAAGCAGGCACAACAGCCGCAGCAATTCCAAAAAACTCAGCAAAATGAGGCGGCCAATCAAGCGCGAAAAATCCAGTCCGTTGTTGAAAATACGGCGGTTTCAAACACTCAGCCAGAATCTGCCAAAAGCCGTTCATCAGTCAATGCCAATGGACAGACTGTCGGTACTCGGGTTAATACAATCGCCTGAAGGCAGTCCAAAATTTTAGCGGGTCGTTTTAAAAATTACCGCAGGTGCGTTTGCCCCCAGAAAACACCACTGATGACGGCGGTAATTGTACCGATACTAAAGAGTAAGCGTATCGCAGCGTAGACCTTGGGGCGCTCTGCGCGATCAGCCAGGCCAAAAAGGTGTAAAGCGCCCCACATCACCGCCATCCCGGCCAAGAATGAAACAACGATGACTTGAAATTCAGTCATGGTCAGCGACAACATGCGGCCTTCGCGCCAAGGTACGATGACAAAAACGCCAAAGAACCAGAGCAGTGCACTACTGCCACCGGCACACATCAATGCAACAATACGGGTGATCCAAGTTTCCACGTTATTTCCTCATATCAAATTCAGTTAGTCGCCGAAATTTGCGGGATAGATAAAGCGCTCGCGCAACTCGTCGAGATTAAGTTCATGCAAGATGTCAGCCAATCGGCTTTCTGCGTTCTGACGTACTTGCCCAGTTTGACGAGCGATAATCAACTCGTTTTTCATTGAGTGTTCCCAAGCGACCAATTCAGTGACCGTTACCTGATAACCTTGGGCTTCAAGTTGTAGGCAGCGCAAAACGTTGGTGAGCTGGCTGCCGAATTCACGGGTATGGAGCGGATGACGCCATAATTCGGAAAGCGATGTTTTCGCGAACGAAGCGTTCTTATGCTTACGCAACACGCTCGCCACCTCCGCTTGACAACAGGGAACCAGGACGAGAAATTTCGACTGCTTGTGCAGGGCAAAACGAATGGCGTCATCGGTGGCGGTATCGCATGCGTGCAATGCGGTGACGATGTCGATGCGCACGGGCAAAGCGGTCGAAGTAATCGATTTTTCGACACTCAAATTGAGAAAACTCATACGCTTGAAATCCAAGCGTTGCGCCAACGCAACGGATTTATCGACAAGTTCCTGGCGAGTTTCTATACCGAAAATATGGCCGTTTTCCTGTAACTTAAAAAACAGGTCATAGAGAATAAAACCAAGATACGATTTCCCTGCACCATGATCGACTAAGGTAATTTCGTCAGAATCCGTCAGCAACTCGTCGATTAATGGCTTAATAAAATGGGTCAGGTGATTAACCTGCTTTAACTTACGACGGCTGTCCTGATTCAGCGTGCCATCACGCGTCAGGATATGCAGTTCCTTCAGCAATTCGACCGATTGCTCAGGGCGGATTTCCGGCGGTAGAGACGTCACAGGTTTTTTCATAAGCCAAGCATTTTAATCGCAAAGCGGTGAAATGCACGGAGAAGGGCTCTGACTGATGGGATAATGTCGATCTTTTATCGTTGCGGCGTCTTATGGCAATTCAGTGGTATCCCGGTCACATGACCTCGGCACGCAAAAAAGCAGCCGAAACGATGGCGTCAATCGATGTGGTAATCGAGGTGGTCGATGCGCGTCTGCCTGAAGCGAGCACCAATCCAATCGTGCACGAACTGCGTTTGTTCCGTCAGCGCCCGTGCCTCAAAGTATTGAATAAATCCGATCTGGCCGATCCCGAAGCGAGCAAAGCCTGGATCGCTTTTTACGACGCTCAACCCGGCGTCAAGGCGGTGGCGCTATCCAGTAAAAATAAGGGCGAAGTGGCTCGTCTTCCAGCCCTATGTCAGAGTCTTGCGCCACACCGCAATGACAATATCAAACCCTTGCGCATGATGATCATGGGCATTCCTAATGTCGGAAAATCGACGCTAATGAATGCGCTAGTCAAGCGCAAAATTGCCAAGGTTGGCGATGAGCCTGCGGTCACAAAATCGCAGCAAGTTCATCAAATCAGTGTGCGCCATTCGATTATCGACACGCCTGGATTGATGTGGCCAAAGATCGAACATGAGAGCGATGGCTGGATGCTCGCAGCCAGCCATGCCATTGGCCGTAATGCCATCATCGACGAGGAAGTAGCGGTCTTTTTGGCCGGTCTCCTGTTGTTACGCTACCCGGAGCAATTAGCGACACGTTATGGCTTGGCCGTAGATGAGATGGATAGTGTCGCGGTTGTTGAAGGCGTGGCCCGGCGGCGTGGTTTGCTGATGCGCGGTGGCGACCCGGATTTCGAAAAAGCGTCAATGGTGCTTTTGCAGGATTACCGCGACGGTAAGCTCGGACGTATCAGCCTTGAAACACCGGACTCCCGACGTGAAATGCTCGCGCAAAAAACCGCAACGAAAGCCACTAATTAGCTACAGACATTCATGCCGGTAGCTACGAACGAGATTCAAATCATTTCTACCCTACTTTTTACGCCGGAAATGCGTCATAAAGTCAGCTAGTTTTTCAACCGCAGCCAGTGTCATGGCATTGTAAATTGAGGCCCTCAGGCCTCCGATGGAGCGGTGACCACCAAGGCCCGAAAATCCAGCGGCGTGCGCTGCCAAAAGGAAACCTTGCTCCATTTCCGGCGACGGTAGGTTGAAGGTGATATTCATCAGCGAGCGATCTTCCAGTCTAGCTCGCCCTCGGTAAAAACCATCACTGGTATCGAGTACACGGTAGAGCAATGCGGCTTTTTGGCGGTTAATCCGATCCATAGATTCCAGCCCGCCAATTTCGTTGATCAGCCAGCGGCTGACCAGCAAGACGGTGTAGATTGCAAAAACCGGCGGCGTATTGAAATTGGAATGGGTACTGGCATGACTGCGGTAATCGAGGAATCCTGGCAGCCCCGCTGGAGAATTTGCGATCACCTCATCACGCACTAAAACTACCGTCACGCCAGCGGGGCCGATGTTTTTCTGGGCATGGGCGTAGATCAACGAAAATTGCTCGGCTTCGCAAGGCTTTGAGAGAAAGTCGGACGACATATCGCAAACCCGGAGGACATCATTGCGCCCGATAACTCGTTGAAATTGAAGGCCCTCAACCGTTTCATTGGACACATAATGCAGGTACGGAGCATCGGCGGAAAAAGGAAGTTCAGCGTCGCTAGGCAAGCTTGAAAAACCACTCTGGGCACCGCTCCAAAGCACCCGCACTGAGCCTTGACGCTGGGCTTCTGGAATAGCCTTACCGCTCCAATATCCGGTGTGCAGGTACTCCGCAGGCGACGTATGGCCCGGTAGCAAGCTCATCGGAATCATCGAGAATTGCTGAGTGGCACCGCCTTGCAAAAATAACACATGGTAATGCGTACCTAAACCCAGCAATGCTCGAATATTGTTTTCAAGTTCACTGACAATCGCCGCAAACCAATCGGAACGATGGCTGATTCCGAGGACGGAAAGGCCCATCTCCGGCACCTCGATCAGTGCTTCGCTAAGCTGAGTCAGCACACACTCCGGCAGCGCCCCTGGGCCGCCGGAAAAATTCAGATCATTTTTGGGTTTCATTGTGCTGAGACCGCTTCGGCTTGGCGACGGAGCAGAAAATCTCTGAATGCGGTCTGCACCTTTTGCATATGTTGTTGCTTGTAGGGGAAAAGAGCTTGGCTATCCATGGCATGTACCACCATGGCGTGATCAATCTCAAAAATGAGTAACTCGCCATTTGGCATTTCCGCACAATCGATACAGAGATAATCAAGTCCCGTGCGTTGGTCAATGGCGTTCAGTGCCGCTTGATGTTGTCGGGCAAATGCCGCAAAATTTTCCATGAAAGTTGCTTCCTCAATCCTCTTGGCCGCTTCTTCGTACATCCCGGCATTAACGTAATGAATCATCCAGTGCTCGGACACGGCCATGTGGCAAGCGTAGGGAACGCCGTCAATTAAGGCGACACGGAATTTTCTGAACAAGCCGTCTTGACTGCGGTAATCGATAAATTCCGAGACAAAAAACTCGGTATCAGCCACCCGCGAAAGATAGCTCGACAAGTCAGCCCAATCACCAATTCGGGCAAGATCCCGCCCGGCATGAGAATCAATCGGGCGCAGGATGACGGGGAAGTTGCAAGCGTCAATCAAGCGACTAGGTGAACCCGAATCTTCTGCCAGCAATTCCAGTTGCTTGCGAGAAATCCGGAAACTTGGCGGAATAATCAAACCTGGCGCACCCGTCAGCAGCGCAGAAGCGACATTGCGTCCGACGGTTGGGATGTGTTGCGGCGCATTGATGACGGGTACCGGCCAATTGAGCAGATGATTTTCGAGGAAGGTCAGTAATTGACGATTTTCATCGGTTTCGCTGATCGCCACGAGCAGGATATCGTGCTTTGGAATCTCTGCCGCAAAAGGGTCTCCGGGCAGCAGGTAATAAAAAATCAGATTGATATCTGAATTCTCCAACAGACAATCGAGCGGGGTATTTGCCGCTAGATCGCCTGGTGCCATCAGCATCAGTAGCGTCAAGCGGGCCGGTTGTTGAGCGGCCGCTAAATGATAGACCGACCTCATGGCTAAGGCTTCCGACTGAAGTGACAAGCCGAGCTGGCTTTTCCCGAGGCATAGCATGGCGGTGGACAGGTTCATCCACAAATTGGCGTCGTCAGGATAATGTTGAATCTTGTCCAGCAGAACTTGCCCTCTGGCCTGAATGTCTTCACCCGCAATGCTCATGCGCAAAAATGGCGCAAGGCCAATAAAAGGAAGGTCTATCTGCGACACGGGGTCATTCATCAATATCCTGTATTAAAATGGCTCAACGATGTCGCTGCCCAAGGCTTGGGTATACGGCGTGGCGGAGCAAGCTCGTATTCTATAATATTTAACCTGCGAAACCTCTGTGCCGCTATGTCTTTGTGGTAAAGAGTTATGCATATTTTCTCAAGCGCTCAATGCGCAGAAAAACGCAAAGGAAACATGACCCACCCTAACGCCCCCATCCGTATCGAATGGATCAAATCAAAATCCTTGGCTAAGGCCGTGAGCCCCGTGAGCGTGAAGGCGCAGGAACTTGCGGCAACACTGGCCAATGGTCGCCCTGAGCGAGAGACATTGAGGCGAATCCTAGCCGCACAGCATCCTGAGGAAATTGAAGTTATCCGCCAGGCGGCAGAGCAAACCTTGCTAAAGCACGGCGGCGATACCGTGCGGTTACGTGGTTTGATTGAATTCTCTAATCGTTGCATCGCCGATTGCTATTACTGCGGCATTCGGCGCAGCAATAAAGCGCCAAAACGTTACACTTTGAAACTCGAGGAGATCGTCGCCACCGCTAAATGGTGCGGCGAACAAGGCTACGGATCGGTGGTTCTGCAATCAGGCGAACGCCGCGACGCCAAGTTCACGCGCTTTGTCAACGAAGCCATTCAAGCCATCAAGGCTGAAACCCAGAGCGCCGAACTGCCCCAAGGCGTGGGTATTACCTTATGCGTCGGCGAGCAATCGGCCAAGACCTACGCGACCTGGTTCGAAGCCGGTGCGCACCGCTATTTACTGCGCATGGAAACCTCGTCGCCGCGATTATTCGCCGCTTTGCACCCCGAAAATCAGACCTTTGAATCTCGCGTAAACTGTCTGAAAACCCTGAAGAAAATTGGCTATCGGGTCGGCACGGGCGTCATGATCGGACTACCAGAACAGACGCTTGATGATCTCGTCGACGACTTGTTGTTCTTCCGTGACATCGGTGCTGACATGATTGGCATGGGGCCGTACATCCCACACCAACAGTCGCTACTCACCGACAGTACAGCGATTCCTGACTTGGAGACACGCCTGCAACTGGCTTTACGGATGATCGCCGCCACTCGCTTGTTACTGCCAGAGATCAACATTGCCGCCACCACCGCCCTGCAAACACTGGCCGCCGACGGACGCGAACAAGGTCTGCGTTTTGGTGCTAACGTCATCATGCCGCAAGCCACGCCGCTCCATGTCCGTCATCAATACACGCTTTACGACGGCAAACCCTGCTTAGAGGATAGCGCCGGACAATGCGCGAGTTGCCTCGAAAACCGTATCACCTCTGTTGGCCGTCGAACGCTTAAAAATGCCTGGGGCGATTCAAAACCCTCGTGAGCATTTAGTGAAACGGGAGAATCTATCGTAGCGCAAGGCGTTCTTCCGCCGGCGGATTCAATTTTTCTATGCGCACACGTTTTAACCCGTAGTCATCTTTCAACAATCGGAATCCTTATGAATGGGTGGTGGATTTATATCAGTCTTGGTGTTTTTACCGGGTTTTCGGCCGGCCTGTTAGGGATTGGCGGCGGCTTAATCATGGCTCCGACGCTGACATTTATCTATGCCTCTCAGGCGGGTTTTCCGCCGAATGAAGTGCTGCACATGGCGCTAGGCACCTCAATGGCCAGCATTTTGTTTACGTCTCTGGCCAGCTTGCGCGCCCACCATAAACACCATGCCGTAATCTGGAAAGTTGTGCGCCAAATTACGCCTGGAATTCTTTTTGGAACCTTGCTGGGTACTTATTTTGCGGCACAAATTTCAACCAAGGTGCTGGGGATTATCTTCACTGGCTTTACCTGTTTTGTCGCCATGCAGCTCATTCTTAATTTCAAACCAAAACCATCGAGAGAGATTCCTCGGAACGCCGGCGTTCTTGCGGTGGGAACCTTCATAGGATTTATTTCATCACTGGTTTCAGTTGGTGGCGCGGCCATTACCGTGCCTTTTTTAACCTGGTGTAACGTTCGCGTGCAACACGCCATTGGCACCTCGGCGGCCGTCGGTTTTCCAATCGCGGTAGGGGGCACTCTGGGCTATATTTTTAATGGATGGGGGCATACCGACCTTCCAGAATGGTGAGCTTCCCTCGGTTTTTCGTCTGCCAAAGGACGGATTTCATGCTACCAGTTTTT
>CAIWVX010000119.1 GCA_903916205.1 uncultured beta proteobacterium | reverse complement strand
TACTCATTTTTCCCACGATTGTACCGGCTCGCATTCCCTGTACGCGATTCAGGTTAAATCGGAGCGTGTCCTAAAGCCGACTCAAAGCCTGCGCTTGAATTCGGCAAGTCGTATTCACTTTGGGGTCGAGCGCTTTGAGCCAGCGATTGGGTAATGCGTCGAGTCCATAAAGTGCGCCCGCTAACAAGCCGACAATGGCCCCGGTGGTATCAGCATCGCCACCACGATTGACCGCATCAATCAGGCATGTCTCAAAACTGTCGGTAGACATCAGCGATTGCAGAACTACTTGCATGGTTTCAACAATCCAGCCACTGGGATTGTCGCGGCGAGGGCCGCGATAATTGAATTCGGGATAATCCTCGATCAAGGGTTGGATACGCCGTCGATAGACCGTTCGTAGCGCTTCGCCACGGATAAAATCCTGTACCGCCAGCGTTAAAAACTCGCAAGCCGCGTCGGACACGGGGTTGTTATGCGTCACATGCGACTGAGCGCGAACCGCTGCACGCACCACGGCTTCGCTGTGCTGCAAGGTGGCGAGCGCCACCGGCAGCGTGCGCATGGCGGCCCCGTTACCCGCATCGAATTCAGAAACAGGGGCGACCGGATTTCCGCTATGACGGAAGGCGATGAGATTGCGCCGAACCGTATTGCCAATATCCACGGGTTTGCCGCGCATCCAGGTATCGAACGCTTGGGCGCAAGAAAGCGCTTGCACCTGACCGCCGTCGGCCAAAATAGCCGCGCCCAAGGCTAACGACATAGTGGTGTCGTCGGTCACTTGCCCCGGTTTAATGTGCAGCCACCCTCCCCCGCGAATCTCGCGATGCACGCCGTATTGGGTGGCAATTTCGCGCGGCATCATGAACTCGACCGTTGCCCCCAGAGCATCGCCGAGGGCCAATCCCAGATACGCGGCTTCGGCGCGCTCCAGAAAAAGAGCGTTCACCTGTGCAATCTAGCGACTCGGATAATGGACGACGATATCTTCATCACGCACCACCATTTGGCAAGCCAGACGCCATTCGGAAGGCATCAAATCATCAATCGCCATTTGGTCGATCTGCGCCTGAGTAATCTTGCCCAAATCTTTGAGCACTTTGACTTCACGCTCGGTCAGCGGATGCCCCATGCGTTTGAGTTGATTTTTGTCGATGCTATGAACTCTGACCAGACAAGTGCCGCACTCGCCGTCACCACAACTAAAATCAATCGGAATGTGATTCTCCTTGGCGATTTCAAGAACCGTTTTGCGATGACTGCCGGCGACGGCATAAACCGTTTTGTCTTTATGTAGCGGACTAGAAAATGTGATATTTGGCATATAAGCCTCCTTGTGAATTAAAGATGACGCGGTGAACATTGATTGTGGCCGTTACGCCGGTTTGACGACGACCGTACCGCCAAGCACCTGAGCCTGACAGGCCAGACGATGATGGCGCGGAGCGATATTGTCTTTGAGTACCTGATCCTCAAGCGCCGAGGGCGCGGCCAAGAATTCATAGCCGGAAATAATCTTGGTCAGGCAAGTGCAGCACTCGCCTTCACGGCAACCGTAGAGGATGCCCGCGCCGACTTTTTCTGAGACTTCGATCAAGCGGGTTCCCGCCGGGACCGAAACGGTGACGCCAACATCGGCGAAAGTGACATTTGCTTTAGGCATGGTGCTTCCTTTCAGGCCAGTGCGGCCATATCAATCATTCGGTTCTCGGTCTTACCGGTTAGATGCAAGGCGAGGTCAACGCCCAATTTACGGCATTCGGCTAATTCATCCGGGGTTGGGATCAAGCGTGCGCGAACGCCTTTAAACGGCACCCGCAACTTGAGTCCGCGCAGACGGTCTTCGATCATCGGCACCGCTTCGCCGCTCCAGCCATAAGAGCCAAAAGCCCCGCCCAACTTGCCTTGAACGCTAACCGCCGTGAGCGATGACAGCAGATCCCAGACCGGTTTAACGGCATCGCCGTTGATGGTCGGGCTACCAAAAATCAGCGCATCGGCTTCTTCGATCAGGTCAATCAGCGGGGCCACATCGCTCACCTCAATGTCGTAAAGCGAAACACGCACGCCGCCGGTTGTTTCGGCACCGGCGGCAAGCACTTCGGCCATGTTTTTGGTATTGCCGTAAGCCGAGAGATAAAACACCAACAGCGTTTTGACATGACTCGCTTCGTTCTTCAGTGTAGGGGCCGATAATTCGCGGTAACGCTGCAAATAATGGCGCGGGTTATCGCGCAACACCGGGCCATGAGCAGGCGCGATCAGCTTGACCGGCAACGCTTCGATCAGTTGAAGCGCCTCCAGCACATGACTTCGGAATGGCCGCATCAGATGGGCATAGTAGTAATCAAAGGCGTAACGAAAATCACCGACGGCGTCATTGAACAAACGCGCATCGCAAAAATGGCAGCCGAAAATATCCCCGGAAAACAGCAGCCCGGCGTCTTCCAGAAAAGTGCATTGGGTATCCGGCCAATGCAGATACGGGGTGTTCAGGAACGATAAAGTGCGGTCACCGAGACGGATAAAATCGCCGGTTTTAACCGGCGTAAAGTCCAAATTAGCGCCGTGCATCAGCCCTTTGAGCATCGGTTTTCCACGCGTCGAAATATAAAGATTCGCCTGTGGTGCGCGGCGCAACAGTTCGGGCAAGGCACCGGAATGATCCGGCTCCAGATGATTGAGGACGATGCAGGTAATTTCATCGTAACGCGCCACCGATTCAAGATGGCGAAAAAAATCCTCGGCAAAGCACGCCTTGACGGTATCAATAACCGCCACACCCGCGCTGCCTCGGACAGCGTACGCGTTGTAACTCGTACCGTTAGGGCTCTTGAGGATAATGTCAAACGACCGCAGCCCCGGATCGAGCACGCCGATCCAGTGCACCCCCGGCGCGATTTCGACCGCGCGGTCAGGCTTCAAGGGCGGGACTGAGTTCACTACAGCACACGCCCTCGTGACCGGCGCAGCGTCCAGCAGGAGCGGCCTGATGGTCACAGGTTTCAAGATTACGATGAAGCTCATCACGCTCGAAGGCCGCCGACAGGCCAATCCAATCGTTAATCGCGTTGATGTCAAAGCCGGCGCGACACTCGCCGTCGACTTCAAGGAGCGGGCGACGGATCAGGATCGGGTTCGTCTGCAAGAGACTCAAAATCGTCGCCGCATCTGACTCGCTAAAGCTTTCAGGATTGATTTCCCCGCGCTTAATCATCGGCGCGTTAGGGTTAAACCACTGCGGAATCGGCAACAACTTCACAAAAGCCAGCAACTGCATTCGCGTCCACGGCGTGTTCAGAAGATTCCTAGCCACCACGGTATGACCGGAAGCCTCCAGTAACGCCTTTTGACGGGCATTACCGGAACATCCGGGCTTTTCATAAAACACCACAACAGCCATATAAAACCTTTCGTACGAGTGTAAGCCGAGCAGCCAATGATTCAACGATTCAAAAATCCACAAGAGTTATGCATTTAATCTTTGGCACATCATCAACACGCGCCTAACGCGCTGTAATCTCGGCTTTGACGGCGGCCCAGCGAGCGGGGGAAATTCCGGTTAGGGAACCGGGCGGATTCATGGCTTCATTCTGTTCATTGACGATGACCCCCTCGACCGGGCAGATCGACACGCACTGCGGATCGTCGTAGTCGCCGAGGCATTCGTTGCACGCGGATTGCACCACCACGAAATGTGGCTGAGCGGCGAGAATCGCTTGGCTTGGGCAGAGGGGTTCGCAGGACCAGCAATTGACGCAACCTTCGATAATTTTAAGCGCCATCAGGCCCGCCTCTTTTCAGGTGCCGACTGGGCCAACTTGCCCGCCGTGAGCATATCGCGCCACACCTCCAGGGCCGCGTCCTCAATCACTTCCATGCCATGCTCGCCATCTGGCTTAATCCCGGCGGCTTCTAGTTTGTGCCACGGCTCAATGCCGATCTTCGAGCACAGCACCACCTCGCAGCCTTGCAAGGCGCGTATCGTCCGTTCAAGCACCGATTCGCCCTCACCGCAGGACTCGCCGCCGCCACAATAAAGCTCGGTCTTGCGATGACCGATCAATTTGGCGCTGGCCCCCGTCACTTCGTAAATCAGGAATTCTTTGGCGTGACCAAAATGCTCGTTGATGACGTTATTGCCTTTGCTCGCCACCGCCATCAACACCGGACGCCCTTCAGCCACCGCCTTGGCGGGCCGGTGCAAGGTCACCACCTGCGTCATCACGCCCGCTGGGGCATGTCTTCGCGTCCGCTTGGCTTCGAGTTCGCTGAGCACTTTGGCGCGTAAAGCCAGACGTCGAGCCAGCGCGGCCTCGTGGTCAATCTCCATCGCTTCGACTTTATCCATCGTAAATTCCGACCCACGATCTTCGCCGAGCAGCCCCACCGCATCGGCGCGGCACTGGCGACAGTGGCGCATCATGTTCATGTCGCCCTCACAAGCCTCCTGCAAGGTTTTCAATTCCTCGGCGGACGGGCTGCGCTGCCCCATCAGGCCGAAGAAGGTGCCATGCTCCGCTTCTGAAATCAGCGGCATCACGTTATGCAGAAACGCGCCCTTGGCCTTGACGATGCGTGACACTTCTTTCAAGTGTTCATCATTGACACCGGGAATCAGCACCGAATTGACCTTGACCAGAATGCCACGAGCCACCAGCATTTCCAGCCCTTTCTGTTGCTGTTCGATAAGAATCGCCGCCGCTTCACGACCACGAACGCGCCTGTTCTGCCAAAAAATCCACGGATAAATTTTGGCGCCAACATCGGGATCGACACAGTTGATGGTGATCGTCACATGTTCGATATTATGTTTAGACAGCTCATCCACACACTCTGGCAACGCCAAACCGTTGGTCGACACGCACAGTTTGATGTCCGGCGCTTTCTCGGCCAGCCCACGGAAGGTGGCAAAGGTGCGCTCGGGATTAGCCAGCGGATCGCCGGGGCCAGCGATTCCCAGCACCGACATCTGCGGAATCGCCGCCGCCACGGCCAGCGTTTTCTTGACCGCCTGCGCGGGCGTCAGCAACTCCGAGACCACGCCGGGACGCGACTCATTGGAGCAGTCATACTTGCGATTACAGTAATTGCACTGGATATTGCAGGCGGGAGCCACCGCCGCGTGCATCCGCGCAAAATAATGGTGCGCCTCTTCCGAATAACACGGATGATCCTGCACCTTGAGGCGAACCTCATCGGCCAGGCTAGCCACCTGATCCGCCGTTGAGCCACAACGGCTGGCAGCGCAACCGCCAGCCGTTGGCGTCACTGGTTTGCCGCTTCCTGAAAGGTCCACGTTATTCTCCGCGAGTGCTGTCTGAGCTTAATTAGCAATGCCTATGCCAGAACTCGCGAAATACGCTAATAAATTGTTATCTCTACGTTTTTACAAAACAACGCGGCGCTAATGTTTCAAAGCAGACAAACAAGGGCGGGTATTGTGTGATGAAGACGACAGAGCCGACTCGCTACAAGCAACCGGCCTGTGCCTACGTGAAAAAGCGAATGGTTAATATGGGTTTATAATTTGATTTTGTAATTTTGATTATTTAACAGGGGGGCAACATGGCTTCGGTCAACAAAGTGATTCTCGTCGGCAATCTGGGGAAAGATCCAGAAGTGCGCTATATGACGAATGGTGATGCAGTGGCGAACGTCTCAATTGCCACGTCTGAGTCGTGGAAAGACAAAGTGAGCGGTGAGAAAAAAGAAATCACCGAATGGCATCGCTTAGTCTTCTACCGCAAACTGGCCGAGATTGTGGGTCAATACCTCAAAAAAGGCTCAACGGTCTATGTTGAAGGTCGCATCCGCACCCGCAAGTGGCAGGACAAAGAAGGCCAAGAACGCACCACCACCGAAATCGACGTCACTGAAATGCAGATGCTCGGCGGGCGCAACGCGGCCCCCTCTTCCGGCGGCGAAACAGAATACGGCGGCAGCATGCCCTCCTCCAGCGCCCCAAGCCCGGCCCGTGGAACGCCCGCCGCCAAAAAGCCGCCGAGTTTTGAAGACATGGATGATGACATTCCGTTCTAAAAGACACCGGCTCTAAAAAGACAACTAAAGCCCGGAATCCAGTGTGGATTCGGGGCTTTTCTTGTTGACCTATTTTAATGAATGACTCATACCCAATGACTCAAACCACCGGCTTGGCCGGTGGCATTTGACTATAATTAATTCCTTCGCGGTGACCCCTTGTTAATGTAAACAACGGTTCCGTTCCACGCTTGGTTTGCTTCAAAACCGGCCTTTAATTCGCCCGCTAGACATTAAAAACGAGAACGATAACTAAACATGCTCTGGATTGCCCCATTCGAAAAAAATACCGCCTCCACTTCGCTTGAAAAGCGCCTGTGGGATGCCGCCGACCAGTTCCGCGCCAATTCCGGCCTCAAGGCGCAGGAATACTCCGGCCCCATCCTTGGTTTGATTTTCTTGCGCTTTGCCGAAGTTCGCTTTGCCCTCCAGCGTACCAAGCTGGAAGGTGCCAGCGTCTCTTCAAGGCGCGGCAGCCGAGTCGATGAGCCTACCGCCTACCAAGCCGAAGGAATCCTCTACTTGTCCACTGAGGCGCGCTTTGACTACCTGCTGACGTTGCCCGAGGTAGCCAACATCGGCGCCAAGGTCAATGCCGCCATGCGCGAAATCGAGAAGCACAACCCGCCGCTCGCCGGTGTGCTGCCTAAAACCTACAACCTATTAACCAGTTCCATGCTCAAGGAACTGCTCAAGAAAGTTTCTGAGATTCCGGCCACGCTCGACTACGACGCCTTCGGTCGCATCTACGAATATTTCCTCGGCGCTTTCGCCATGACCGAGGGCCAGGGCGGCGGCGAGTTTTACACGCCCTCCAGCATCGTCAAGCTACTGGCCGAAATCATCCAGCCCTTTCATGGCCGCATCCTCGACCCGGCCTGTGGCTCCGGCGGCATGTTCGTGCAATCGGCGCGCTTTGTCGCCGAGCACCAGAAAAACCCCGCCGCCGAACTCGCCATCTGCGGCGTTGAAAAAACCGACGAAACCGGTCGCCTGTGCCGCCTCAACCTCGCCGTGCACGGGCTGGAAGGCGACATCAAACACGGTGGCAACATCAACAGCTACTACGACGACCCGCACACCGCCACCGGCCAATTTGACTTCGTCCTCGCCAATCCGCCTTTCAACGTCAATGCGGTGGATAAAGAACGACTCAAGGACATGGTCGGTACCGGTCGCCGCTTCCCCTTCGGTCTGCCGCGCACCGACAACGCCAACACCCTGTGGATTCAGCTCTTCTATTCGGCGTTGAATGCCACCGGTCGCGCCGGCTTCGTCATGGCTAATTCGGCCTCCGATGCCCGATCCAGTGAACAGGAAATCAGGCAGAAACTGATCGAAGCACGGGCGGTGGACGTGATGGTCGCCGTCGGCCCCAATATGTTCTATACCGTCACGCTGCCTTGCACACTGTGGTTTTTCGACAAGGGCAAGGCCAAGACACAGCGCGCCGACACCGTGCTGTTTATCGACGCCCGCCACATCTACCGGCAAATCGACCGCGCCCACCGCGACTGGACCCCGGCGCAGATCGCCTTCATCGCCAACCTCGTCCGCCTCTATCGCGGCGAGGCGCTTGATGCTCCGAAAGTCGGCGCTGGCGAGACGGCGGCCAAGCTGATCGAAGTCTTCGGCGACACCCCGGCCTATCGTGACGTGCCCGGTCTGTGCAAGGCGGCGACACTGGCCGAGATCGAAGCCCAAGGCTGGTCGCTCAACCCCGGCCGCTACGTCGGCGTCGCGCCGGGCGAAGAAGTCAGCGACAAGGATTTCAAGGAACAGCTCGAAACCCTGAACGAGGAACTGGAGTCGCTGAACGCCCTGGCGCGAGAACTGGAGCAGACCATCGCGGCGAATGTGGCGGGGGTTCTGGAGGCGTGATGATCGTTAGCGACCCAATGCGAGCCTTCACCGAGTCCCTTCCAAAAAGCTGGCAGGTCATGTCCTTCGGCGACATGCTGACCGAGCCGGTCCGCAATGGAATCTACAAGTCGAAGGATTTTCATGGCAGAGGCTCTCGTGTCGTAAATATGGGGGAGCTTTTTGGGTACGAATTCATTTCTGATCAAGAAATGAAGCGTGTGGAGATCACGGACGATGAAGCAGCCAAATTCGGCCTAAAGGATGGCGACCTGTTATTCGCACGCCGCTCCCTTGTCCTTGAAGGCTCGGGAAAATGCTCGCTTGTTGTATCGCCCCGTGAAACAACGACGTTTGAATCATCAATCATTCGGGCGCGCCCGAATCGTGAACTAACCCAGCCGAAGTTCCTGTTTTACCTCTTTGCCTCACCGCTTGGACGTTCGATCGTTGCGTCGATTGCAACACAAACAGCCGTATCGGGAATTCGCGGAAGCGATTTATCCCAAGTTGCATTACCGCTTCCCCCGCTCCCCGTCCAGCAACGCATCGCGGGCATCTTGTCGGCCTACGACGAACTCATCGAGAACAGCCAGCGGCGCATCAAGATTCTGGAGGCGATGGCCCGCGCCCTCTACCGCGAATGGTTCGTCCACTTCCGCTTCCCCGGCCACGAAAACCATCCCCGCGTCACTTCCCCCCTCGGCGAGATTCCGCAGGGATGGGAAATAAAGAAACTGGGCGACGTGGCAAACACGTTCCGAGGCCGCTCTTATCGGTCAGTCGATTTGGCCGATGAAGGCGGACTACCGTTCCTGAACTTGAAATGTCTTAACCGAGACGGCGGTTTTCGACACTCGGGGTTGAAGCGATACACCGGAGAGTTCAAAGACATGCACGTTGCCAAGAAGGGCGACATCGTCATGGCCGTCACGGACATGACGCAAGAACGACGCATCGTTGCGCGGGCGGCGTTGGTGCCGACTCTAGACAACGAGTTTGGGATCTTCTCGATGGATCTGGTGCGCATTGAACCGAGGCCGAAGTTGCCCAAGGCATTTCTCTATTCGTTCCTTCGGTATTCTTCGTTCGCCGATGAGGTGAAGCAACACGCCAATGGCGCAAACGTCCTGCACCTTTCACCGGATCGAATCACCGACTATCGGTTCATCGCACCCCCCACAGACTTGATGAGCTACTTTGCAAGATTCGTCGCACCAGTCGTGGAAGAAATCGACACGCTGGCAAACAAGATCGACAACCTCCGCCGCACCCGCGACCTGCTACTGCCGCGCCTGCTGTCTGGGCAAATTTCCTTGTCGGAGGATAGCGTGGAACAATGACTATTGACGTTGCTAAGGTGTTGATTTAT
>CAIWVX010000118.1 GCA_903916205.1 uncultured beta proteobacterium | reverse complement strand
TCACGAGCGCGGTGCTTTTACCGGTGCCGCAGCGCAGCGACGTGGCCGTTTCGAGCAGGCTGAAGGCGGTACGCTGTTTCTCGATGAGATCGGTGATATGCCGCCAGAGTTACAGACTCGTTTGTTGCGGGTGCTGTCTGACGGTAACTATTACCGCGTCGGTGGGCATTCGCCGCTCAAAGCTAATGTCCGCATCATTGCCGCGACGCATCAGAATCTTGAAACCCGAGTCAAGGAAGGTCTATTTCGTGAAGACCTGTTTCACCGTCTCAACGTCATCCGTGTGCGCCTGCCCAGCTTGCGTGAACGGCGTGAAGATATTCCCATCCTAGCGCGTCACTTTCTCCAGACGAGTGCTCAAGCGTTGGGCGTAGAAGCTAAACGGATCTCCGAAGCAGCGCTTAAATACTTAACTTCTCTTGATTTTCCAGGCAACGTCCGGCAGTTGGAAAATATCTGTCACTGGTTAACCGTCATGGCCCCTGGGCAACAGGTCGATCTGGCTGACCTGCCGCCAGAACTCCGCGAATCGGCTCCATTGTCTTCCACCCTCGATTGGGAAAACAGTCTGGCGATGGAAGTTGATCGTTTTCTGGCCGGAAATGAGGGTCAAATTCACGGAAAACTAACCTCTATTTTCGAGCGTATTCTGATTGTCCGTGCCTTAGCCTATACCGGCGGACGCCGGGTTGAGGCGGCCCAGGTGTTGGGGATCGGGCGCAACACGATCACCCGTAAAATTCAGGAACTGGGACTCGATAGCCGTCGTCCTGACGAGGTGGAGCACGCCAAGGAATAATCTAGGATAATAGCCCCTCGATTATTCTGACTACGCTTAAATGACCGATTCGTCACCTTCGTTGCTGATCGATCCGACCCGTTTGCAGACGCTGCTTGAAGAGGCCGTTGGCCGTTTCGCCGTTGCCGCGCTGGCCTCGTGCGATTCCACCAACTCCCTGTTGTGCCAACGTGCGAAGCAAGGGGCCGTTTCTGGTAGCGTGATTGTTACCGATCATCAAGCCCTCGGGCGCGGCAGTCGTGGGCGTCATTGGGTGGCTACGCCGGAGGGAAGTTTGACTTTTTCCCTGCTCTGGCGCTTTGGCGAAGATCTGGCGCGGATGGCAGGTTTGTCGCTGGCCGTTGGCGTGGCCGTAGTCCGTGCCCTTGAAGCTTGCGGGGTCTCCGGTGTCTCACTTAAATGGCCAAATGACATCCTGCACGACAACGCCAAGCTAGGCGGCATTCTGATCGAATTACAGAGTGACAGCGAGGGGGCACAAGCGATTATCGGGATCGGCCTTAATCTAAGGCTCCCCGAAAAACTTGAATTAACCGATTTTGCGCTCAAGCCCACCGCACTGGATCAGCTTGTTTCTCCTCTGCCCGAGCGTCATCAACTGTTGGCAAAACTACTTATCGAACTGGCCGATGTCCTAGATCGTTTTTCGCTCGACGGCTTTTCGGCCTTGCGCGAGGCTTGGCAAAAACACAACGCTTGGCAAGACAAGCCGATCCATTTATTACGTGATGGACGCGTTGAAATGGAGGGGCTGTGTCGTGGCGCTGATGCCGACGGTGCCTTGCTGGTCGAGACAGTAGCCGGTATCGAACGCTGTCTGTCGGGCGATCTTTCGCTCCGCGCCTCATGATAGTCGCCATTGACGTTGGCAATACGCGCATCAAATGGGGCCTTTTTGATGGGGCGTGTTGGATTTCCCGGGGCGCTTTGCCGACAAAACAAGCGGCGCAACTCGCCGAGGTAGCGAAGGCATGGCCGACGGACGCGCGAATTATTGGCTGTAGTGTTGCCGGGCAGGTGGTTGAAGAAAGCATTAACACGTCGCTAGCACCGGATCACCCTCCCGCCTTGTGGTTACGTTCGACGGCTGAAGTCTGTGGTGTGCGTAACGCCTATCGTCAGCCGGAATGCCTCGGTACCGACCGCTGGGCGGCACTGATCGGTGCTCGTCAGGTGATTTCTGATAATTGTCTGGTGGTTTGTGCCGGAACCGCAACCACCATTGATTGGCTTGATTTTGAAGGCTGTTTTCGCGGCGGCCTGATTCTTCCCGGCTTTAATTTGATGCGCACTTCACTGGCGCAAAATACCGTCCAGTTGCCGCTCGCCGATGGTCAATTCAGCCAGGAGCCACGCAATACCATT
>CAIWVX010000117.1 GCA_903916205.1 uncultured beta proteobacterium | reverse complement strand
CCCGACCACTGCCCGGTTGAGGCATTTCTTGGGCTAACCACCGGGAAAGCCCTAAGCCACGAACAAATTCGCCGAACAACGCCAGTCCAGCATTCGCCGTCAGCCCTGCTTCCGTCGCTTCAAGCTTGAACGGAAGCACCGTCTGCGCCAAAGCACCCATCGCCCCGCCGCCTTTCGTCACCCGATAGGTGAGTGTCTCGATAACCTCAACGCTACCGGATCGTCCGCTTGGCGGGGTTCTTTATGTTCTATGTAATTTCAATCGCGGAATTTGGGTTCTGGTTTAGCGACGATGAGTCTACTCACCAGCGGATATTTCTACTTAAGACCAATCGAACATTACTACTTGGGGCTAACACAATAAAGCCATTCCCTCGCAAAAAGAACTATGTGTAGGCAAGATGGGTATCGGAACGGATTTTTCCAAGGGAAAAGTCGAGATAGCCAAGTCGTTTATGCTATACGACTTGTGTGTAATGGCATGGCTTGAGCCTCTCAAGCTGCGGTTTTAGTTTCTCAAGGGTGGCTATAAAATCAGCCCGTCGTTTTTTCTCCTGCTCGACCACCTGCGCCGGGGCACGGGCGACAAAACTCTCATTACCGAGCTTGGCGTTAGCCTTGAGAATTTCGCCTTCGATGCGGCCAATTTCTTTGCTCAGACGCTCTTTTTCGGCCACCACGTCGATCTCGATTTTGAACATTAGACGAGTTTCCCCGACCACCGCTGTCGGGGAGCTGTCATCGGCCGGTAGCGTATCAACGATTTGTATGTCGGAAAGTTTAGCTAGGGCTTTAAGGTAAGGCGCGAAGGCCGTGAGTTCGGCACGGTTGCCGTTGGCGATCAAGGGAACTTTCAGCGCTGGCGAGAGGTTCATTTCACCCCGCAAATTGCGGCAAGCGTAAGCTAAATCCTTGAGCTGTTGAACCTTGGTTTCACTGGCTGCGTCGATTTTTTCCAGCTGTGCTTTCGGGTAGGCAGCGAGCATGATTGAGGCGTGAGTCTTCTTGCCAGCGAGTGGCGCAACCGTCTGCCAGAGTTCTTCGGTAATGAAGGGAAGCAGTGGGTGAGCCAGACGCAATATCGTTTCTAGCACTCGCACCAGAGTCCGTCGTGTAGCTTGGGCCTGTTCTGGAGAGCCGCTCTGCATCTGCACCTTGGCCAGTTCAAGATACCAGTCGCAAAACTCGTCCCAGATAAATTCGTAAAGAGCGCGGGCCAGTAAGTCAAAACGGTAATCGGCAAAGTGCTGGGCGATTTCAGCTTCGGTGCGTTGCAGTTGGCTGACGATCCAGCGATCAGCAAACGAGAAATCCAACGCGGTGCCGCAAACGTCTGGCGAACAGGCGTCAATGCCGCAGTCGTGACCTTCGGTATTCATTAAAACGAAACGGGTGGCATTCCACAACTTGTTGCAGAAGTTGCGATAGCCTTCGCAACGTTGCAGGTCAAACTTGATGTCACGGCCAGGGCTGGCGAGCGAAAGGAAGGTGAAGCGCAGGGCGTCGGTACCAAACGCCGGGATGCCTTCAGGGAACTCCTTGCGAGTGCGTTTTTCAATCTTCGCCGCATCTTTCGGATTCATCAGTCCGGTGGTGCGCTTTTTGACCAAATCCTCAATGCCGATACCGTCAATGAGATCGATCGGGTCAAGCACGTTCCCCTTGGACTTGCTCATTTTCTGGCCCTCCGCATCGCGGATTAGGCCGTGCACATAAACGTGCTTAAAGGGGATCTTGCCGGTTAGGTGCTTGGTCATCATAACCATGCGGGCGACCCAGAAAAAGATGATGTCAAAACCGGTGACCAGCACCGTAGACGGCAAGTAAAGGTCAAGTGCCGGGTTTGACTTGGCCGGCCACTCAGGCGTCCAATCGAGCGTCGAGAAGGGCCACAGGGCGCTGGAATACCAGGTGTCGAGTACGTCGGGGTCGCGGGTTAATGCGCCGCTATAGCCAGCGGCTGCGGCTTGCGCTTTGGCTTCCGCTTCATCGTGCGCCACAAACATTTCGCCGCGCCTTTCACCCTCTTGAGCATACCAAGCTGGAATCTGGTGGCCCCACCATAATTGGCGTGAAATGCACCAGTCTTGGATGTTATTCAACCACTGGTTGTAGGTATTGACCCAGTTTTCGGGAACGAATTTGATTTCGCCCGAAGCCACGCAGTCAAGGGCTTTGCTGACAATGCTGCTGCCGTCTGCACCGGGTTTGGACATGGCGACAAACCACTGATCGGTGAGCATCGGCTCGATAGCCACGCCGGTGCGATCACCACGCGGCACCTTGAGTCTGTGTTTGTCGGTTTTTTCCAGAATGCCGAGTGCTTCAAGATCGGCGACCACGACTTTGCGCGCCTCGAAACGATCCAGGCCGCGATATTTTTCGGGTGCATTTTCGTTGATTTTGGCATCGAGGGTGAGAATCGAAATGATCGGCAGATTATGGCGTTGGCCCACAGCGTAATCGTTAAAATCATGTGCCGGTGTGACTTTGACGCAGCCAGTACCGAATTCGAGATCAACATACGCATCGGCGATAATCGGTATTTCACGATCACAAAGCGGTAGTTTAACGCTCTTGCCAATCATCGATTTGTAGCGCGGATCGTCAGGATGCACCATCACCGCCGTATCGCCCAGCATGGTTTCCGGTCGCGTGGTGGCGACGGTCAACGAACCTGAACCATCGGCCAGCGGATAACGGATGTGCCACATAAAGCCATCTTCTTCTTCACTCACGACTTCGAGGTCAGAGACCGCGGTATGCAGTAGCGGATCCCAGTTGACCAAACGCTTGCCGCGATAAATCAAACCTTCTTTATGCAGCCGGACAAAGGTTTCGGTGACGATCTTCGACAGCCCGGCATCCATAGTAAAGCGTTCGCGCGTCCAGTCCGGTGAGGTGCCAAGGCGGCGCATCTGGCGGGTGATGGTATTGCCGGAAAACTCTTTCCATTCCCAGACTTTTTCGAGAAATTTTTCACGACCTAGGTCATGACGTGAAATACCCTGCGCGTCAAGCTGGCGTTCGACAACGATCTGCGTCGCAATACCGGCGTGGTCAGTGCCCGGCTGCCACAGCGTGTTGTCGCCACGCATCCGGTGGTAGCGGGTCAGCGCATCCATAATCGCTTGATTGAAACCGTGCCCCATGTGCAGCGTTCCGGTGACGTTCGGCGGCGGCAATAAAATGCAGAAAGCTTCCGGGTTGGACGTATCAAGGCCGGCGTCAAAGTAGCCTTTGGCCTCCCAGTCGGGGTACCAGCGACGTTCGATATCAGCCGGTTCAAAGCTTTTGGCAAGTTCCATAGGGGCAGCAGTGCAAATAAAGGAAAACTAATAGTCAAATACCACCGGCAAAGCCGGGGGTTACCTAAATTAATTATACCGGATGACCCGGCTTAGCCGACTCCATTACACATAAACCATATGGGATAATATGACTTTGCGATCACCGCATCACGGGTACATTACGGCACATCCGTCTTTTTCACAACGACTTAGAGCAAGACTTAGAGCAAGCCGAATCCGCCCAGAAGTGCGCCGGCGGACAGCAGCCAAAGTAGATGAACTTTTTTCCGGCTGACGATCAGTGCCGTCGTCGCGGTGAGCAACCAGAGCGGCCAATCCGTTGCCGGATTACTGTTGGCACTGGCGAGAATCCAGCCGGTTGAGATCAGTAGCGCAATGACAATAGGAGCCATTCCCCGCTTAAAAGCACGTACAGAACGTAACTCATGGTTGCGTTGTCCCCAGCGACCGGCGAGGTATGTTAGCGTGGTACTCGGAAGCAAGATGCCGGTCATGACAAGCACCATGCCGAGTAATGCGGTGAACAGACCACCGGCATTCATGCCCACATTCCAGCCTAAGAGTGCCACAAAAAGAACATTCGGGCCGGGTGCGGCTTGGGCAAGCGCGATGGAGGAATTAAACTGGGCGTCAAGCAACCAGTGCTGCTGATCGACAAGATAACGATGCATTTCTGGCACGGTGGAAATCACTCCGCCAACAGCCAACATGGAAAACATCATGTAATGCAAAAACAGAGCTAACCAATCCGACCACTGAAAATTAAGCATGGGTAGCGCGTTCATGGTTTTATTTTTCGGTAAGTCTGCACACAGGCAAGGCTACCCAGCCCGCCTAAAACATAGGCCAATGGCCAGTGCATTAGGGCGACACAGAAAAAACAAGCGAACCCAAACGCCATGCAAACAGGAATTCCAAGTGGGTTGTTTTTCAGGGCGGCAAACAATTTGAAACCACTCGCGATAATCAGCCCGGCGGCCACGGCACCCATTCCGCGCAGTGCGCCAAGCACCTGAGGATCACTGGCATAGTGCGAATAAAGCAGCCCCAACAACAGAATCAGAATGAGTGGAACGGTCAGCATACCGGCCATCGCGGTCAGCGCACCGCGCAACCCAAAGTAGCGTCCGCCGACCATCAAGGCCATATTAACTACATTGGGCCCCGGCATAATCTGAGCCACCGCCCAGTTCTCGACAAATTCTTCTGCCGTCATCCAGCGCTTGCGCTCAACAAGTTCTTGCTGAATCACCGCTAGCACGCCACCAAAGCCTTGTAATGCAAGAAAAGTGAACGAAGAAAATAGCTCCATGAGCGAGTGTGGCCGGGGCTGTTCGGCCGTTTTTAAGGGACTCACAATCTCTCCTGATAAGCATTTAGGCGACGATCTCAATAACTCAGCCGGGCCAATCCGGCATTCATCGAGCGCGCTTACAACAAGTAAAACTTGAGGATAGGTGATTCCATTAGCGGCACGAATTTTCAGTTTAGAGCGTCATTTCACTTTCTGGCGGGCGCTGAAGTTGAATTAGCAAAACCTTGTCGACTCGGTTTTTATCCATGCCAATCACCTCAAAACTGAAACCTGCCGCGACAAAACTGTCGGCTACAAGCGGAATCCGCCCAAGCACAAACATCACCAAACCGCCCAAGGTATTAAAGGCGTTTTCGTCTTCGCCAGGCAATGCTTCTTCGATTCCCGTCATTGATTTCAAACGCTCAATGGCCACGCCACCGTCGACCAGCCAAGAACCATCCGCGCGTTCGATCACATCTTGCTCGTCTGTCACATCCGAGGAAGGCAGTTCGCCGACAATGGCTGTCAGCACATCAGTTAACGTAACCAACCCCTGCAACTCGCCGTATTCATCCACGATCAGTGCGCATTGCTGGCGCGCTTTGCGGAAGCTTTCCAGCAAATGCGTCGTGGTCACCCCCTCGGGGACATATAAGGGCGCACGAATAAAACGCTCAAGATCGAGTTTCTCGCCGGTTAAGGCGAGCTTGAGTAAATCAGCCGTGCGCAAGATGCCGACAATATGCTCCAAGCCGTCACGACAAACGACGATGCGCGTAAAGGGCGCTTCAGCAAGGCAGGTACGAATTGCCGATTCCGGCTGTTCAATATCAATCGAGTAAATCGCATTGCGGTGGGTCATGATCGCGCCGATACGTTGTTCATCGAGTCGCAGAACATTGGACACAATCGCTTGCTCACTCTCATGGAATACGCCCGCCTCGGCCCCCTGCTCCATCAATACATTGATTTCATCATTAGTCAGCGGGGGTTCGCCGCGCTGCCGCGCACCGATCACCTGCAAGATTAAGCTAGATGACGACGAGAGCAACCAGACCAACGGCTTCGCCAGCCGCGCCAGAACATTCATTGGCGTGGCAATTAGCGCAGCGATGGTCTCTGGTGCCAGCAACCCCAAACGTTTTGGCACCAATTCGCCAATTACTACCGAGATATACGTCAGCCCAACCACCACCACGGTCAGCCCCAAACCACGGGCGTAGGGTGCAACAAGCGAAAATTGAGACAACCAGTGTGTCAACGGATCAGCCAAAGCACTTTCGCCAATGGCCCCACTTAAAATACCTACCGTTGTAATGCCAACCTGAACCGTCGAAAGAAACCCTGAAGGATCGTTACTCAGGTCTAGCGCCGACTGGGCGCCGGGACTCTCATCATCCGCCAGTTTTTGCAGCCTAGACTTGCGCGAAGAGACGACGGCAATCTCGGACATTGCGAGAATGCCGTTCAATACAATGAGAAAAACGAGAAGGACAAGGTCCAT
>CAIWVX010000116.1 GCA_903916205.1 uncultured beta proteobacterium | reverse complement strand
CATTCGCGCCATTATTTGGAAAGCAACTGCTCGTATGGTCATTGCAAACCCTTTGACTGGAGTCGGCGCGGGAGCCTGGGAGGTGCAGATTCCGTTGTATCAGCGTGAGGATACGACAGCAGAAACGGATTATTTTGCCCATAATGAATACTTGCAGTTGCTCAGTGAGTATGGGCTATTGGTTGGTGGGTCATTTCTCGCAGTGTTACTGGCATATTTCATAAAGTCGATTGGCCGCGTATGGCAGGCTCGGGAGTCGTCAGAAGCGATAGAGTCGGCACGGGCATTTTCGGTAATCAGCGTGCTTGCCCTGCTCATTGTTAGTCTTGCCGGTTTCCCTTGGCGTTTGGCTGGGTGTGGCGCACTATTTGCGCTGTCATTAGCGGGGCTTGCAGTTTCCAGCACACCAGGAAAACTGGACAACAATTTTCTGGAATCAAGTTTTCGCTGGCGCCCCATTCACAACTACTTTGCTGTACCCATAATGCTCATTCTGGCGGCAGTAGCAGTGTGCATGACATACCGAACAGCGATAGCTGAGCGAAAAATAGTGCAATCCGCTCACCTCGCATTTCAACTCACGCGGGTAGGCGTTCATGACGAAACGGGCCGAGCTCGACAGATAGCCGAAGTAAAGCGCGAGTTGCGTGAAGGCATTGCGATAAATCCACACTATCGCAAACTCACTGGTGTTATCGGTTACACCTTAGCCTCAATAGGCGAATGGGCGGATGCGGTTTGGGTATGGGAGTCTATTGCTGCCTCACGCCCTAACATAACTGGCGTGTGGACCTATCTTGCGGTTGGCTATTCTGAAATCGGGCAACACAAACGGGCGCATGAAGCGCTACTGCAGGTCAAACGACTTAAGCCAAACTCGTCGAAAACCCAAACGCTCGAACTAGACCTGTTAAGTCGTTCTGGACAACATGAGTCCGCAGCACGCCGAATGAACTCATTTTTCGACAATCATGATTTCGATTTTGATCGAGTTCAAGTTGCCTTCGCCATGGGATACCGTACGCGTGATTGGCCTTTAGCTATTCGAGCTCTTGAAATGCGAAACCAAAATTGGCCAGAAACCGCTGTGGATGGGCACTTTCAACTTGGGATGATCTACGCGGGAGCCGACCTAAACATGGCTAAGGAAGCGCTTGCTGAATTCCAGATAGGCCTTTCACTCGCTCCTACAAATGAACGCGACACTTATGTCGCCCATCTGCCTGAGAAATATCGGAACGTCATGAGGTAAAAGGCACAATAGCGTCTTCAGCGCGGCGCCGCCCTCTCAAGCTACCTAAATTCAGCCTTGTTCATTCTCGCGCTTAGAGAATTGTTAATTACCTGCACTGGTAACAACGTAAGTTGCAGAACCAGCAGAAGCGGTCCCGTCTGTGCTGAAATTGAGCGTGCAAGAAGCGGTTCCACCGTTTGTCGTAGTTGAAGATGTATCGGCCGACAGGTATGGTGCAGTCTTTGTTGCAGTGGCAGCCAGCGTCAGTGCGGGCTGCAAAAGTGCTCCGGCCTGCGAGCACTTATTCACGGTAACGCATTTTGCGCCGGCCGTATTGTTTGCAATCATGCAAGCGCCGTAGTTGATAGCAGACGCGGAGGATAGTGCGCCGGCGACACCTTGAACTGACGCCAACTGCGCATCCCCCTTCAAATCCACAAATTTGGGTAATGCGACGGCAGCCAGCACACCCAAAATCACGATCACCATCACAAGTTCGATCAACGTAAAGCCGTTTTGGTTTTGTTTCATCTCATTCACCTATAAAAATTGAATACCGGGCCTGGTTCGATTTGTTCACCTTTTGCAGAGGTAGTCAGCTGCAAAATCGGCGATGAGCGCAAATTCTAGAGCAGTTAGCTTGTGTTGTGCATGAACATTGTGCCACAAACCCTTGATTTGATTGGCTAAAGCCAAAAAATGGATTACTGCAAAACTTCCCCCTGCCAAATATAGCGCTCTGTGGGTGTAATCTGGAAGGGCGGCCGTGGGGAGTTGACGCGAAACCAGAGGGTGGGGTCTGCACTCTTGTTCTCCAGAAACTGCGAGTGAACCGGGGCGTACCCGATGCAGATGCAGACCGGGTCATACGCCCAGGTGCCGGGGGCCAGT
>CAIWVX010000115.1 GCA_903916205.1 uncultured beta proteobacterium | reverse complement strand
TTGAAAAAAATGCCCCAACGACGCTTTGCTCGTTGTTCGTTCAAAGTTGAAAAAGCAATTTTCTCAAGGAGCTGTCGCTCCCATTGCGGTTCGTTGCTGCTAGGATTTTCCACGATTAGAACTCAATAAATAAGGTAAAAAATTATCAACGACTTAAATAACGCGTCAACGAGTTGCCATTCACATAGTCAGCGCCTTCGTCATGTGACGGAGCATCATTCTCGGCCAATAAAAAAGCCCGTAAGAGCAACGAGATTAACGCCCTCCCGAGGGGCACACGAACATGCTTAGGTTTACGCCGTTATGGTGGAAGAATACGGAAACCTTGGGTCTCGGGACAATCTGGCAAGACGAGAACGGCTCATGAATAATCTGGGTTGAACCTACACCATGACACCTGTTGCCAACAGCGGCTTTTACCGCAACCTCTGGACGTGAAAATCCCTTTTTTCTTTAGTATAAACAATGATTGCAAAAGGATTTTTATTAACAAACAGGAACATCCGATCTATTAAAAATGCGATTGCCCTGCCGATATTTTTGCGCATTCTTCTCGGCGTAAAAAAACTTGCGCAGTAGCAAGATTTTTTACGCCTTGCGAAGAAAAGTTACTTTTTCTTTTTGCCTCCCATTGCGGTAGCCACGGTGGCCTTGAATGTTGCACCAGCAGAAAACTTTGGTACGGTGGTAGCGGCAATTTTGATTTTTTCACCGGTCTTAGGATTCTTACCTTCGCGTGCAGCACGAGCGGCGGCTTTAAAGGATCCAAAACCTACGAGGCTTACGCCGTCGCCAGTAGCAACAGCTTGAACGATGGTTTCTATAACGGCATCCAGTACTTTTCCGGAAGCCACCTTGGACAGTTCAGTTTTAGTTGCAATTGCGTCGATCAATTCAGACTTATTCATAGTATCTCCTGTTGTTGGTGGTTGTGAGCCTCTCTAGTACTCCGTTGCAATTCTTGCACTTCATGGCGCTGATGGGAAGGGGGGTGAGCGAAGAAATTGCAAAGAAAATAGAAAAATTGATGTTTTTTTGCGTGAGGGTGCTTGTTATAGTTTCATCCGCATTTGTGCGGATGAAACAGATTATTCATAGAAGATAGCTTGGAATTGATAACAAAGCGATACGTCAAGCGTTAACCGAGCTCGATATATCGGATGATGCGGCAGCGGATTTTCCAAACCGCCTGCGAGTAAGCCGACAGCAACGACGCCAACACTTTGCGCCGTGAGCTACTCTACAAAGAACAGCGCTGCACCCCGGACAGGATGAAAACTTCATCAAAGCGGTGAAAAATGATCTGGCCAGTGACCGAATATCCGATCATGTTTTCCTGGCCAATCATCTGCTACGGCTCTATTCGTACGCGGCCTATACGCTGATCCAATTTGTGTTGAGTCCGACAAGCCGCTAAAAAACCGGAATGATGTCAGCCATATCAATATCGCTGACTTCCTGTCCAGTGATGCCGACTTCTGGAATGGCCGGGAACGGGATGTTGTAGCGGTCTAACACGCCTTTCAGGTTGATCATTGCGTTACGCCAGTTTTCCAGCTTCGCCTCGTAAGTTGGGATGCCAAAGCCTGCCGCGCGAGCCACTTCTTCGGCTTCACGCTGAGTGG
>CAIWVX010000114.1 GCA_903916205.1 uncultured beta proteobacterium | reverse complement strand
TTGCTGGGCCTTGGCGCGGTTGCCGTGTTTGGCGTCGCGGTATACAACACGTGGCAGGAATACAAACACCGCAAGCTGGCGCAGCAGGTGTTGGAGACTCAACACACCGATGTTTTGCTTGATCAAGCGGAATCAATCGAGCCGCCGCTGAGCCAGAGTTTCAATGACACAGAGCCGCACTTTATTTCAGAAAGTGGTTTTGTCTCGGATCCTGAGCTTGAACCGCTTGAGGATGAAAGCCCGGTTATTTCTCTGGCCACCGAGCCGCTTGAACCGAGTGCAAAAACGGAACGTGTTGAACATCACGAGCGCATTGAACCGGTGATGTGCTTTGAAGATATCCCCTGTGCTTTGCTCGAACCCGACCCGGAGTTTGGGCCAGAACCGGAAATGCTGCCCGCCCCCCCGCCGGACGTCGACGTGCCAACGGAGTCGGATAAAGCGCAGCGACTTAACCCACTTGCTACGAAAGAACCGCTGCCGGCTGTTTTGCGCCCGGAGGAAACGAAGAAAAACCGGGGGGGTATCGAGCCGCTGCAGCTACTTTTTCCGACGATTGATTATGTGGCTTCTTTTGAAGCCGTTGAGCCGGCGCCTGCCTATCAGATTCTTGAGTCGCAGCAGGATGTTTTAGCGCGAATCAGGAAACCCGTTTTGTGGATTGGCTACAACGAAGCGGTCAGCGAATGGGAGCCGATCATTGATGACGGTCGAAGCGAATATCGACGGATTCAGGTTGGCTTGCAGATGGTGGATCGCCGTGGCCCGCTGAGTCATAACGAACTCTCTATTTTCCATGTCGCCATGCAGGATCTGGCTGACGAATTGATGTCTATTGCCGAAATGCCGCCGCGTCAGAATGCGCTGGATACGGCGGTTAATCTCGATCAGTTTTGTGCCAGCGTCGACATTCAGATTGGCATCAATGTCATCCGTAGTGAGCACGCTTTCCCTGGGGCGAAAATCCAAGCTTTGGCCGAAGCGGCGGGCATGGTGATTGATAGCGACGGAAGCTTTGTGCGTTGTGATGACGACGGTAACGTGCTCTATGCGCTGGTCAATCAGGAAGCTTCTAATTTCTCGCTAGATACCATCAAGTCGATGAGCACGAACGGCCTTACCTTCCTGCTTGATGTGCCACAGGTCGCGCACGGTGAGCGCGTATTCAACCAGATGGTCGAGTTGGCCGGGCATTTTGCCGATGCGCTCAGTGGCTTGTTGGTCGATGATAATCGCCGTCCGCTTTCCGAGGGCAAGCTGGAGCCGATTCGCCGCCAAATCGTCCAGTATCAGGCGCAGATGGCCGGACGAAATCTGCCAGCGGGCAGTGCGCTGGCACGACGGCTGTTTGCTTGAGTTGGATTTTCGTATGAGCGCTAATGAACGCGTCTTCGCCTTGCGTGCCGAGATCGAAAAACACAATTTTCACTATTACGTCCTCGATGCGCCGCAGATTCCCGATGCTGAATACGACCGTCTGTTCCGCGAGTTGCAGTCACTTGAGAGCGCACACCCTGAACTACTGAGCACGGATTCACCGACTCAGCGCGTTGGCGGTAAAGCTTTAACCTTATTTGAACCGGTACGCCACGCGCTGGCCATGCTTTCCATCCGTACCGAAACCGATATTGAAGCCAGCGGCGCTTTTGCTTTTGATGCACGGGTGCGCCGTGAGTTAGAGTTAGCTGAAGGCGACCCGGACGTCGAATACGCGGCTGAACTCAAGTTTGACGGTCTGGCGATTAACCTGCGCTACGAAGACGGTGTGCTGGTGTGCGCGGCGACGCGTGGCGATGGTGAAACCGGTGAGGATGTCACCGCCAACGTGCGTACTGTCGGGCAAATACCGCTTCGCCTGCATGGGGTAACGCCGCCTCGGGTGCTTGAAGTGCGCGGTGAGATCTTCATGAAACGCGCTGACTTTCAACGTTTCAATGCACGGTCGCAGGCGGCGGGCGATAAAGTGCTGGTTAATCCGCGCAATGCGGCGGCCGGTAGTATTCGCCAACTCGATTCAAAAATTGCCGCAAGCCGGCCGCTTTCTTTTTTCGCTTACGGATTGGGAGAGACCCAAGGCTGGTCGTTGCCGGAAACACACAGTGGTATTTTGGCGGCCCTAGCGGCGCTGGGTCTTCCCGTCTGTTCTGAACGTGCCGTGCTTCGCGGGCCGCAGGCATTGGCCGATTTTCACCGCCGAATTGGCGAACTGCGCGCCAGCTTGCCGTTTGATATTGACGGCGTGGTCTACAAAGTCAATGCCTTAAAACTTCAGTCGCAGCTTGGTTTTGTCTCGCGCGAACCGCGTTGGGCGGTGGCCCATAAATTTCCGGCGGAAGAAGCCTGTACCGAAGTGCTCGGCATTGATATTCAGGTGGGGCGAACCGGTGCATTGACTCCGGTGGCCCGTCTGGCCCCGGTTTTTGTCGGCGGTGTCACGGTGACCAATGCCACGCTGCACAATGAAGACGAAGTACGGCGCAAGGATGTTCGCATTGGCGATACGGTAGTGGTGCGCCGTGCCGGCGATGTAATCCCTGAAGTGGTCAGCGTTCAGCATGACAAGCGCCCCCTTCTAACGCCTGAATTCATCATGCCGAAAAACTGCCCAGTCTGTGGTTCGCAGGTGGTTCGCGCTGAGGATGAAGCTGTCGCGCGTTGCAGTGCCGGTCTGTATTGTCCGGCGCAGCGTAAGCAGGCATTGATTCATTTTGCCTCGCGTCGCGCCCTCGATATTGAGGGTCTCGGTGATAAGCTGATTGAGCAACTGGTCGATAAAGGGCTGGTTGAGACGCCCGCCGATCTCTATAAAATCAGTCTGGAGACTTTGAGTAGCCTAGATCGCATGGCCGAAAAGTCGGCAAGCAATTTGCTTGAAGCCATTGAAAAAAGTAAGCAGACCACACTGGCTCGTTTTATTTACGCTTTGGGCATCCGTAATGTGGGTGAAAGCACGGCTAAAGACCTGGCAAAATATTTCGGTCGTCTTGAACCCTTGCTTGCGGCGGATGAAGAGGCTTTGATGCAGGTGAACGATGTCGGCCCCGTGGTTGCTCAGTGTTTACGTCAATTTTGCCTTGAACCGCATCATCTTAAAATCATTGCTGCCTTGCAGTCCGCCGGAGTTATCTGGCCGGATAGTGAGGTTTTGCCGCTACCGCAAGGCGCGGCAGCGGGAAAAACCTTTGTTCTCACCGGAACGTTGCCGTCGCTCTCGCGCGATCAGGCCAAAGCATTGATCGAGAAGGCCGGTGGTAAAGTGAGCGGCTCAGTGTCGAAAAAAACCGATTACGTCGTCGCCGGTGAAGAGGCGGGGACAAAACTCGAAAAAGCGCAGTCGCTTGGTGTCACGGTCATTGATGAGGCACAATTGCGATTCTTGACAGGTCAATAAGACGATGAATGCGATGAAAAAAGTCAGAAAAGCGGTTTTCCCGGTGGCCGGTCTCGGCACCCGGTTTCTCCCGGCGACCAAGGCCAGCCCAAAGGAGATGATGCCCATCGTCGACAAGCCGTTGATCCAGTACGCGGTAGAAGAGGCGGTGGCCGCAGGGATTACCGACATGATCTTTGTGACGGGTCGGACTAAGCGAGTGATCGAGGATCATTTCGACAAAGCCTATGAGCTTGAAAATGAGCTGGCGCTGCATAAAAAAACGCAAATGCTTGATCTGGTGCGCAACTTATTGCCCAAACATATCAACTGCATTTACATCCGTCAGTCAGAAGCTTTAGGTCTGGGCCATGCGGTTCTTTGCGCCCGACCGGTGATCGGTGACGAGCCTTTTGCTGTTTTGCTGGCGGACGATCTCCTGGATGGCGAAATCGCGGTCATCAAGCAAATGACCGACAAATATGATGACTATCGCTGCTCGATTCTTGGCGCACTCGATGTGCCGCGCACAGAAACGGCGAGCTACGGCATTGTCAAGTCCAGCCCTGTCGCCGACCGTCTCGAACGACTTGAGGCCATTGTTGAAAAGCCGCAACCCGAGGTCGCCCCGTCATCATTGGCGGTGGTCGGGCGTTACATTTTGACACCGCGTATTTTTCATCATCTTGAGCGAGTCACTCCCGGTTCAGGCGGTGAGATTCAACTGACTGATGGCATCGCCTCATTACTTAACGAAGAGCAGGTGCTGGCTTACCGCTATATCGGCAAGCGCTTTGATTGCGGCTCCAAGCTGGGCTATTTGCAGGCCACCGTTGAATTTGGTCGGAGGCATCCCGAAGTCGGCGCGGCCTTTTCCACTTACTTGAACGAACTGCATCAAGCATGAGCGATAACACTCAAACAGAACAGGCCAAAGCGATTCTCAGCCAAGCGGAGTTAATTCACTCCGCCGAAACGGTTGTCGCCGCCGTCACTCGAATCGCTACTGAGATTAGCGAAAAACTCAGTGAGACGAACCCCTTGCTGCTTTGCGTGATGAGCGGTGGCGTTCCTTTCGCAGGACAACTGATGACGCAACTGCTGTTCCCGCTTGAATTTGACTACTTGCACGTGACCCGCTACGGACAGGAAACGTTCGGTGGCGCGTTATCCTGGCGCGTCACCCCGTCGACTTCGCTTGAAGGTCGCACGGTTCTGGTGCTTGACGATATTTTGGACGAAGGTTTAACGCTCGCGGCAATTGTCGAACGCGTGCTGGCATCAGGGGCCAAAGCCTGCTACACCGCCGTGGCGTGCGATAAAGATAACGGCAAAATCAAACCGCTCAAGGCTGATTTTGTCGCCTTGTCTGTACCTGATCGTTTTGTGTTTGGTTATGGAATGGATTGCCGAGGACACTTTCGCAATCTCCCGGCAATTTACGCAATGAAGGACAACTAAGATGCTTGCAGTTATCGGTGGTAGCGGCTTGTCACAATTGGCCAATCTGGATATTTCGCATCGAGAAATATTACGCACGCCCTACGGCGAGCCTTCCGGGGCGGTGACCTTCGGCCAGATTTGCGGTCGCCCGGTGGCCTTTTTGGCGCGTCATGGTTATGGTCACACCATTCCGCCGCATGAAGTTAATTACCGGGCAAATATCTGGGCGCTCAAACAATGCGGTACGGTCGAAATTATTTCGGTGGCCTCGGTAGGCAGCATTCGCGCTGATCTTAAACCCGGTGATGTGGTCATCCCACATCAAATCATCGACTACACCTGGGGCCGCAAATCGACCTACCACGAAGGCCCAGAGTGCACGGTGGCCCATATTGACTTCACCGAACCCTATGACCCAGCTTTACGCAAAAAATTGATTCAGGCTGCGGCACTTGCCAGCATTCAAGTCAGCGATTCGGCCGTCTATGCAGCAACCCAAGGCCCGCGTCTCGAAACCGCAGCCGAAATCAACCGCTTGGAACGTGACGGCGTTGATGTTGTCGGCATGACGGGAATGCCCGAAGCCGCATTGGCGCGTGAGTTGGGGATTCCCTACGCCGCCATCAGCGTGGTTTCAAACTTTGCCGCCGGTCGCGCCGATAGCCGCGACGGCATCAGCTTCGAGTCGATTCAAGACGTTCTGCACGAGTCGATGGGGCATGTCCGAACCCTTATTGAAAAGATGATCGGCTGTGGCGATACGACCTGTTCTTAAAATGGGCGATCCGCGCCTGTGGCAAAAGGCGCAACCCGTAGTCCACTTCAACACGCCGGAGCTTCTGGCGCTGATTACGGACATGGAAGAAACCATGCTCAGCCTCGATGGCGCAGGTCTCGCCGCCCCCCAGATCGGTGTCAATTTGCGTGTCATTATTTTTGGCTTTGAGCACAATCCACGCTATCCAGAAGCCGACGACGTGCCCTATACCGTTCTGCTCAATCCTGAAATAACGCCACTTTCTGATGAGATTGAAGAAGCCCTAGAAGGCTGCCTCTCCGTTCCCGGTTTACGCGGCTCCGTCCCCCGCTGGCAGCGCTTGCGCTACAAAGGTTTTGATCCGCAGGGTAAGCTCATTGACCGTTCGGTGGAAGGCTTTCATGCCCGGGTCGTTCAACACGAATGCGACCACCTCGATGGCATCCTCTACCCCATGCGAATTCAGGATATGCATACGTTTGGGTATACCGATGCGTTGGCGGGCGAGGCGGGATGATCAGCCGTTCCGCTTGGGGTGCGCACCGTTCAATCGGTGAGACCGCGTGCGCAAAAAATTCCGCACCGCGGGCTATCTATGAGACTTGCGTAGGATTCAGTTCCAAACAGAATGCAGCACTACACTAGCTGGTGTGTGTGTCGGCAGGAAGCTAGAATGTCCTGCACCGCTTAACGTTCTATTGCGTGCTATTGCGTCCCATTCCGTTCCATTCGCTGAATTGATACTCTAGGAGTTTGCTCATGATTATCGGTCGTCTGTCTGATGTTCCCCAGCAACGAGGGCTACTGCCCACCGCTATTGTGCGCGCCCTCGACGTGCTGCTCACGATGGATCTTGGCAAGCAAGCGCCGGGAAGTTATGCGCTGGAGGGCGACCAGCTTTTTTATTTGGTGCAGGACGCCAAGTTGCGACTTTTTGCCGACAGTCGGGCGGAAACACATACCCAGTACGCGGATATTCAAATTCCGGTGAGCGCCGCCGAGCGCTTTGGTTTTTCATTGCCGCAAGCTGAGATGGAGAGTGTCAATGACCCGAGCGCAAGCGGCGATTTGAAATTTCATCCCGACCCGGCCAATGAGTTTTTTATGAATGTCCATCCGGGGAGCTATGTGGTTTTTCTGCCGCAAGAACTGCATCGCCCTTGTCTGGTGGTCACCGAAAAAATGACGATTCGCAAGGTCGTGGTTAAGGTTCATGCCCGTTTGTTGGGGCTGTAATCCGCGCTTTCTTGACACAATAAAAAGGCGGTTCAGAGTATTCTGAACCGCCTTTTTTGAGCGAGTGACTTGCGGCTAGTCGCTTACCAAGGGCATCAGACTGACGCGCATTTTTTGCATGG
>CAIWVX010000113.1 GCA_903916205.1 uncultured beta proteobacterium | reverse complement strand
TGGGCTAACAGATCGCGAACCGCCGCTTCGTCCGCATGGGCGCGGCTTAACGCCCGCAATTCCTCCAGTAACTTAGCGCTCTCTTCAAGCTCGCACGCTTCTCGGGTTTGATCGGCGGTCGATACGAATTGTTCATATAAAGAATTTTCGCCTCGCTCGGCGATTTCGTACGATTCGCTGGCGCATTCCAGTAGCCTATCCAGTGAGCGTAGGTTTTTGATCCGGCCATGACCGGCGGGCAAATTGGGGAGTTCTTCAGCAAGCAGGCGTTGTTGCTTTTTAATCAAGTCGATTCCATACAATACGGCCACAAATTTGCCCAGTAGCCGATAGATGTCTTGGCCGTCGGGATTGTCGCGAAACTGAGTCCAGACGCGGTAAAGCGGCTCGGTCAGGTTCCAAGTAACGGCTTGCCCTCCCGGTCGCCCGTCGCGCTTGACCAGCCCACGCTCTTGGAGTCGGCCCAGTAGCTCAGAAACTTCGTTGGTGGCGACGCCGTAAAGTTGTTCGGCCAACTCGGTGGGTTGTAGCGGCCCACGCGCTAGGGCCAAGGTATGCAAGAGGTCTATCTCTGGCTGAGGAATAAAGCGTGGATCAAGGCGTGACTGGAAATACGGTGTCAGATCGTCGAGAAATCCGTTAAGCGTCTCCAAGGTGTCGCCGATGTCGGTTCCGACGATCACCTCGTAAATCAGATGCGTGAACCGGGGTAGACCGCCAGTGATCGCCAAAATGCCGCGCAACTGCGGCGATTTTTCTTCAAATTGGGCGAGAATATTGCCCACCCGTTCGTTGCGTAAACCGTCGGCACCCGGATTGGTGGCCTCTTGTTCTAGGCGCAGACGGATGATTTCCAACACTTCGTCGCTGGAGAGCTCCTGTAATTCATGGGTGCGAAAAAAATCGTAGAACGGCTTGCCTGGGTCGCCTACCGCACCGAAAAAGCTGGGAGCCGCGCCAATAAGAAAGAGATGGGGCGTTTCTTGGAGCAGACGACGTAAGGCCCATTGTTCGTCCAGCGTCGCTGTTCTGCTGCGTTGCGCCCCGAGGTAAAAGGTTTGATCCATGTTCTCGGCGATCGGCAGAATAATCCGTGCCAGCGTTTTGGCCACCGATTCGAGTGCGGCGGCCATGACTTCCAAGCGCTCAAGCGAGGTGCGCATCCCTTTGGCGGTGGTTAGAGCGGTGAGGCAGATTCCCCGCGCCGTTCGCGCGGCCTCTTGCGAGATGCCGAGCGGCGGCTCTCTGAGTTGCTCGGAAAGCCGTTCGACAAATTTTAAAAAGAGGTCTCCGGGAGAACGAAGCGGCGTTTCCTCCGGCATAACGACCGGGAGATAGGCGGCCGCGAGCTGTGGCTCAGAAGGGAGGCGTCCAGCGCTGAGTAACCTCAAGAGATGGGTTTTGCCCGCGCCGCGCGGCCCAATAAGCAGATGATGTTGGTGGTTAGGGCGTCCGATCTCGGCGCGTAGTGATACCAGAAGTTGCTCCAGAATATACAAGCGGTTTTCGCCGCAAGTAATCGCCTCAAGATATTCAACGGAGTCGCCGCCGGGGTTGTAGTTTAGGTGCCGGGCCATTATTTGTTCCCCATAGTCAGCCAAGGTTCGCCCAAACGCCAGCGGTCGGCAATCACTCTGGAGCGCATCCGCCAGCCTTTTTCGGAATAGACCAAGTCATAGTCTTCTTCCAGGCAAGTCATGATCTTTTTGAAATCACAGCCGTCGGTGCATAGCTGCTGCAACTCGTCTTCGGTGACAAGCTCCGGGGCCGCACGCGACAGCCGTTTGAGTATCGGTGAGGCACAGGATCGGTATTCTCCAGGATAGGCGCGTTCGCGCAGGATAAAGTCGCGAAAGCAGGTGTTTCCTGCCGGGCCGAGAAGCCGGTCGTAATAGGCACGTTCAACATCGTCGGCTTGGATTTCACGTCTTCGTCCTGTTTGTTCGGCGCTATAGGAAGCTAGCGCTTGAACAAAATAGGGAACGGTATCGTCATTGCCGGTCAGCTCGACAAGACGATTGATTGCCGCAAGCGTTGGCCGCTTTTTCATTCCGTAAAAGAGTTCTTCTGCCAGTAGACGCGCTTCATCGCCGGTGACCGGTGGGACATCGACCGCAGCCAAGTCGGCGAACAGATCGTGCATGTCATAAAGTTCGATGAACGTGGAAAGCCCCGCACTTCCGGCGAATACGGCGACAAGCGCTTGCGTGTCACGGCGACGTAGCCGGTGAAATAGCCCGAGAAAAGTCGCGAGATCATTCGGGTTTTTGTCGTGCATTTCTCTGAGGAAAATGCTGAACTCGTCGACCAGCAGGATGATTCCTTCATCCGCTAGGGCAGACAAGGTTTCGCTCAGACTATCCAACAATTTTTTGTCGCTATACGCGTTTGTTAAATCAGAAAAAGCTTGGTTGAAAACCTGGGAAAAACTCGCCGAATCGGTCACGTGCGGCCATGAACGATAAGCCGCTTGTTTTACCAGGCAAGCGCCGGCGATTTGATGGCGCATACAGGCGCGTAACAAGGCCTTCAAAAATCCCTGTAAAGTTGCCACATCGCTTAACTCCAGCATGACCGCATTTGCCAATTTTGCGGTCAGCCGCCCCATCAGGCTTGATTTTCCATAGCGGCGTGGGGCGCGTAAGTGGCATGATGTATTGTTTTTTAGATAATTTTCGAGCAAATCCAGCACCGGCTTTCTGCCGATAAACTCTTCTTCCATCACCACGGTCATCCCAACATGGGGCTGAAAATCATGCGGAACACGGTGCTCTTTATAGTCGTTCAAATGCCGGATCAGTCGCTCTGCATTGAGCGTACCGTCACCCCAGAGATAATCGGCAATCGGCCGCGTGTCGATACCGGTAGAAGGAGCGACCTGCATTTCGGTACGAAGTTTTTCCCCATCGTCCAGTGGCAATCTTCGCGCCGCCGCAATCAATGCTTTGATCCAGTGACCGGGAAGAGTCTCGTTATCTGCAGGAATACATAGGGTGACGCCTGTTTGTGCGCCGTCCGCACCCTTGATGAGGAGGCTGAAGTAAATGTCTTCGTTCATTGCGGTGTCTCTTTCCTGATAAATTCTTGTAAACATTGCCAATTTTGGTCTGCTTGACGATCAACCAGATGCAACGCTTCGGCGCAGGCCAAATCGTTAATTGCCAATTCGACAGCTTCCTGATTTTGTGTCCAGTCAGGACGTTCCCTTTGCCATTCATAAAGTGGGTGATTACGCCGATCCCAGGCGTGCTGTAGGCGGGTCATCATCTGAACTTCAAAGCCGAATGTCTCGGCGTTATCAACGTCATCAATGGGCACACGTACTGAAAACTGGTGCGCCCGATGCCCTTTGAGTCCATCACGCCTTGACGGGTCAAAAACGAAATCCTTGATTCCCTTTGGGCAGGCGTATTGTTCGAGAAATTGATCGCCCTTCAACAACTTTGCGAGCAAGGTGGCGATATCCGACGGAAAATCAGCAACGATTCTGACTCGCCCAAGATCGCTAAATTTCAAAATCTTCGTGCGCAAGGAAGCTTCAGTTTCCGGGGACGCTGTAATTTTCTCATCCATCAGGTCACGAGCCAGTTTTGAGCGAATGCTGGCCGACGACTTGATCGTGTTTTCTAGTTCGCCACCAAACAATTCCCAACAGTCCCGAAAGAATCCCGAAGCCGTGCGGCATTCCACTTTGGTCAAAGCCAACTGTCTTTTCAGCCGTGCCACGAGATCAGCGGCACTGGGTAAAACGTCTTGGCGAATCGAATCACTCCAATCCTCGAACGCCGCACGACTACACAAATGCTTTGGAAACAACCGTTTGATCACACTTTCAATCTCAGTATCCATGATCCGCCTCTACCCGTTAATTTGTTGCCAACAAAAATACTGGCATTAGAATAGATGCCAGCAAATTCATTGTCAAGCAATTTACTGGCATCTATCGCTTTGTGCTGATCGAGGCCGTCAATTTGGCGAAAACTGAGGCGAATACCCTTCGCCTAAACCTTCAGCATAGAATCCAACGTGGCTGATTTTCGGTAGGCCATGCCTTGAAAAGTGGCCAGTAATTCTCCGCTGGCGGTGCTAATGCTGACCTTGTAACTCGCCAGTTTTTCGGAGGTGCTGAGTTCGCAGGCTTCGGCAATCAAGGTGCCGGTTTGGGCTCCCTTGAAAAAGGAAATCGACGAGTTGATTGATAGCGCCAACTGCCCCGACGCATTGCTGGCCGCCGCAAAAGCAAAATCAGCCAGGGTGTATAACGCACCGCCATGCACTGTTTGCGCACCATTCAAATGGTAAGGCTGCAATTCCATTTCAGCCCGTGCAAAACCCTTCCGTAATTCGGTTAGGGCCATCCCATTGTGTCGCGCAAAGGCATCGTGGCTGTTGAAAAAACGCTGAATAGCGAGCATTTCCATGGAACCTCTCCTTGGTGAATTGTGCTGGCGAGTATAAAGCGACAAGCGGCGGGATGGAACGGGAAGCGCTACGCATTCGCCCTGCCAGACTGATTTCCACCCACTTTCATTACCTCCTCGCTAATCAGGTGCGGCAACGGCTTGAAGACGGCGGGTTATAATCTCAAAGATGCACGTACTCTTTGAAGAAGACGGTGCCTTCAAAACCGCCAGCATTTTGACCGACAACGAATCTTCGTTACAGGTCGAGACGGTTTCCGGCAAGCGTCTCAAAATTAAATCATCCAACGTTCTGCTGCGCTTTCCATCACCGGCGCCGGGAGAATTGCTGAGCCGTGCGGAAACCTTGGCGGCGGATATTGAAACTGAATTCCTCTGGGAATGCGCGGGTGATGGCGAATTTAATTTTGGCGATTTTGCCAACGACTATTTCGGACATCAGGCAACAGCGGAGGAAGCGGCGGCCTTGTTGCTGGCCTTGCATTCAGCGCCCGTTTACTTTCATCGCAAGGGCAAAGGGCGTTTTCGCAAGGCGCCCGCTGACATTCTCCAAGCGGCGCTGGCTGGCCTTGAAAAAAAGCGTCAGCACGCTTTAGCCGTTGAGCGCATGGTGGCGCAACTCAAGGACGGCACCCTGCCACCCGAGTTTTTGCCACGGCTAACTCAACTCCTTTACCAACCGGATCGTAACCGCATCGAGACCAAAGCGCTGGAACTCGCCTGTGTCGAAACGGGCCTTTCTGCCGCCCATTTGCTGAACCAATGCGGCGCGATTCGCTCGGCGTATGACTTCCATTTAAATCGTTTTCTGCTTGACTACTTTCCGGGCGGGATTGATTTTCCGCCCACCGATCTGCCGCAACCGCCGACCCGTCTGGCACGCGCCAATGTGCAAGCGTTTTCGATTGATGATGCGACCACCACCGAAATTGACGACGCCTTCTCGTTGCAGGAACTGCCTGGCATTGGCTGGCGTGTCGGTATTCATATCGCGGCACCGGGCCTCGGCATGGCTCCCGGTTCGCCACTCGATGCGATGGCCCGCGAGCGCTTATCTACCGTCTACATGCCGGGCAATAAAATCACCATGCTGCCCGAATCGGCGGTCACGTATTTCACGCTGGCGGCTGGCCGCGATTGCCCCGCGATCTCGCTTTATTTGACGGTGACGCCTGAATTTGAAATTACGGCGCATGAATCGTGTATCGAAATCGTGCCGATTGTTGCCAACCTTCGTCATCACGACATTGAACCGCTGTTCAATGAACAAACGGTGCTTAGCGGATTGTCCGAGTTCCCCTTTCGCGACGAACTAAAAACGCTCTGGCAACTGGCGAATGCTTGCGAAGGTCGACGCGGCAAACCCTCGGCCATGCAGGGCAACAACGATTACAACTTCGCCATCGCCGGCGATCTGGCTGAGGCCGAACAATGTCGCGTGGAGATCACGGAACGCAAGCGCGGTAGTCCGCTCGACAAGCTGGTCGCCGAATTGATGATCGTCGCCAACAGCACTTGGGGCGGACTGCTGGCCGAGAAAGGGGTACCCGCTATTTATCGCGCCCAGACCGGCGGCAAGGTACGCATGACCACCTCGCCGCTGCCGCACGACGGCCTCGGGGTGGCGCAATACGCTTGGCTGTCCTCGCCGCTGCGGCGTTATGTTGATTTGCTTAATCAATGGCAGTTAATCGCTTGCCTGAACGGCAACGCACCGCATTTCAATACCCAATCGGATACGCTGTTCGCCGCCATGCGCGACTTCGAGCTGACCTACAGTGCCTACGCCGAATTTCAGCGGGGAATGGAGCGTTACTGGAGTCTTCGCTGGTTGCAACAGGAAGGTAGGCAGACCATTGAGGCCACCTTGCGGCGCGAAAATCTGGTTAAGCTTGATCATCTACCGATCATTCAGCGCATGGCCTCAGTCCCCGAACTCAAACAGGGAAGTCGCGTTCGTCTGAGCATCGAATCCATTGATCCGCTAACATTAGAATTGTCTTGTCGCTATCTGGAGACCCTAGGCGAAGCGGTCACTGAAGCGTTGGACGACGAAATTATCGAGGCGATTGTCTGACGTGAGCCACACCTATAGTTCATCTTGGAATACGCGCTCAAGAAAAAAAGGGCCGTGGGTGGCACTGGGCGTCTCGCTGCTTTTTCATGCCATGCTGCTGGTTCTGAATTTCAAATTCCCCGAGGCTTCGCGGGCCTTTCAGGACAAGGCGCTGGAAATCATTCTAGTTAACAGCTCGTCGCAAAATAAGCCGACAAATATTCAGGTTTTGGCTCAAGCCAATCTCGAAGGCGGTGGTAATTCCGAGCGGGATCTCCGCGTCAAAACGCCGCTACCGGCCTCGATTCGACAGCAAAACGGTGACGAATTGGAGCAGGCAGAAAAGCGGGTACAGGCGCTTGAAGCTTTGCAGAAAAATTTACTCACTCAGGCACGCAGTAAAAAGCTGATGCGGGAATCCCGCCCAGACGGGGAGCCCGCGCCGACTAAAGCGCAGAGTGGCCGCGACCTCGCCAGCAATGCCCTAGCCATGGCCAACCTTGAAGGTGAAATTGCCCGTGACACTATGGAATACAACAAACGGCCTCGGGTTAAGCAACTCGGCGCAAGCGCAGAAGAATATCGCTTTGCCCAATACATCGAGGACTGGCGGATTAAAGTCGAGCGTGTCGGCACGCTCAACTACCCCGCCGCCGCCAAAGGAAAACTCTACGGAAGTCTACGGCTTTCAGTCAGAATTAACAGCGACGGGAGCATTGAATCGGTAGAAATAGGCCGATCTTCGGGTCACAAAATTCTCGACGATGCGGCTCGCCAAATTGTTACGATAGCCGGCCCTTACGCCGCCTTTCCTCCAGAAATCCGCAAAGATTTTGAGATTCTCGAAATCACGCGAATCTGGAATTTCACCAACAGCAACCAGCTTGAAGCCCGATAGCACCGACTATGGCTGGGATCACCCGCTGGCTTAAGCGACTGCTGCTCGGGTTGATCGGGTTGATTTTGCTTTATCAACTCTGGCTATTCGGCTGGGTGCTCTGGTGGTCTTGGGTCAATCCCGAGACGACGCGCTTCATGAATATCCGGCTCTCTGAACTGCAAGTCAAAGACTCAAAAGCCCAGTTGAAGAAACAATGGGTCAGCTATGCCAAGGTTTCTGCTCACCTGAAACGCGCCCTCATCGTCGCTGAAGACGATCTCTTCGTCCATCACGAAGGCTTCGACTGGGACGGAATACAAAAGGCTATGGAAAAGAATCAGCAACGCGGAAAAATCGTTGCAGGCGGCTCAACCATTTCGCAACAATTAGCAAAAAACCTTTTCCTGTCACCCGATAAAACCCCTTGGCGCAAAGCCCAAGAGGCGATTATCACACTGATGATCGAAGCCACCTGGAGCAAACGGCGTATTTTCGAGGTCTATCTCAATGTCATCGAATGGGGTAACGGGGTATTTGGTGCCGAAGCCGCAGCACATCACTATTTCGCCATCAGCGCCGCGCAGCTTTCTGAGGAACAGGCCGCCCGGCTTGCTGGCATGGTACCCAGTCCGCGCTTTTATGATCGCAACCGGAGCGCACCGGGATTGGCGAAAAAAACCGAGGTCATTCTGCGGCGTATGCCCTCGGCGCAGATTCCCTGAGTGCTGACGCTAACTACGCACACGGCGCTCTGAAAAACGCACCGTAAAACGACTGCCTTGGCCGGGGTCGCTCTCAATTTCCAGCGTAGCGTGGTGACGCATCAAGACATGTTTGACAATCGCTAGACCGAGCCCCGTACCGCCGGTTTCGAGTGAGCGACTGCGATCAACCCGGTAAAAACGCTCGGTCAAGCGCGGAATATGGTTGGCCTGAATGCCGATGCCTGTATCGGCAACGACGAACTCGCCTTGACCTTGGACGACACGCCAGATCAGATCAATCCTACCGCCAGGGGGCGTGTAGCGAACCGCGTTAGTGGTTAAATTACCAAAGGCACTGCGTAATTCATTGGCGCATCCATCAAGCACGCTGGGCGTTTCAACCTTCAGAGTGATTACATGTTTTCCCGCCGAAAGAGCCAGTGCATCCGCCAGAATGCTCCGCAGCATCGGCTCAATTTCTACACGTTCTTCCTTAGCCGCCGAACTGTCCGATTCCAGTGACGAGAGCGTAAGCAAATCTTCAATCAAACGCTGCATTCGCGCATTTTGTTCGCAGATCAGGTTCAGAAAGTGCTTAACCTCAGCCTCGCCATAGGCGTCATAGTCTTCGGCCAGCATTTCGGAAAATCCGGCAACAACGGTCAATGGGGTTTTCAATTCATGCGAAACATTGGCAATAAAATCACGACGCATGGTCTCGATGCGTTCAATCTGGCTAATATCGCGAGAAACCAACAAATTCTGGTCTTGTCCGTAGGGAATAATCTGAAGCATCAGCGTCAGACCGTCGACTCGACCCCCGCGATAAATCAAGGGGTTCTCAAAATTTCCGGCATCAAGATACGTGATGAAGTCAGGATGGCGGATCAGATTGGTTAGCGCCTGCCCCTGGTCTACGGCGGCAGATAGGGCAAAATGCTTTTCTGCTCTGGCGTTGATCCAACTGATGTGACGATGACGATTGAAGGCGATAACACCATCCGGCAGGGCCTGAAATGCACCGACAAAACGCTCTAAAGTTTCTGCGATAACCTGCTGCTGCCCGAGTCGTATGCGTACTCGACGATGCAATCCGGCAAAGGCAATTTCCCATAATCCACGCCCACGCGGTACCGGATTGTTAAGCGGCCCTTCAAGCCAAACCATCAATTGGCTGAGATGAACTAAGTGCCAGATCAGCACTAAAAGCAAGCCACTGATACCGGCCAGCCCTCCCCAGAGGGGATCAACAAATAGGGTAATCGGAGCAAAAACAAGGCCTACGATGACGAGTAATAGCCATAAGGTTCGCGTCCAGACCTCACTCATCATTTCGCGCCAGAATGCTTAAAAAATTGAGATACATTATTCAGGAAGTGCCGAGAAGCGGTAACCACTCCCTCGCACCGTCTGGATCAAACGATCATGACCGGTCTGTTCAAGCGATGCCCTAAGACGCCGAATATGAACATCCACGGTGCGCTCTTCAACGAAGATATGATCTCCCCAAACTTGGTCAAGTAGCGTGGCTCGACTATGAACTCGTTCGGCGTGGGTCATAAAAAAATGCAGCAGTCTGAACTCCGTTGGCCCGAGTTCAAGTAACTGACCATGACCTGAAGCACGATGAGTTGCTGGCTCGACTCGGAGTCCATCGACTTCGACGCTATCTTCCGTCATCTGCGGTGCCCGGCGGCGTAATACGGCTTTGATACGGGCTAACAGCTCTTTCGGGGAGAAGGGTTTGGTCAAATAATCATCGGCACCGGCATCCAGCCCAGCCACTTTATCCTGTTCTTCACTGCGCGCCGTCAGCATAATGATCGGCAGGTCTCGCGTGCGCGGATCATTGCGCAGGCTACGGGCATATTGAATGCCACTTATTCCCGGCAACATCCAATCCAACAGAACCACATCCGGCAAAGTTCGGCTGACCAGCGTCACGGCTTTCTCCACCGTATCCGCCCGAAGAACTTTGTGTCCGGCGTGCTGCAAACAAACGGCAATCATCTCTTGTATGTGAGGTTCGTCTTCGACAATCAGGATGGTGGCTGGCATGGGCCGTGGGCGCTCCGTAAGTTCTTGTTTCGAGAATCGTCAGCAACAGTGACGAACGCAGCGATATCCGGTCTATCTTGCGTTGCCGCTCTGCCCCGTCTTTTTCTTGAGGCTCCTACTCTCAAAGTGTCGCAATATTTGGTAGGTTGCCCAACCAATCCCCATCATGCCAACGATAAAAACAAAGTAGGCAACAGGCCAAGGAATGCCTTGCGTCATCATTGAGAACTCAGACATGCCGCCAATACCGGCAAGAATGTTGATGGGCATAAAAATGACGCTGATCGTGGTTAATTTTGAAACGCGCTGATTCTGATTAATATTGATGAAACCAACGGTTGCGTCCATCAGAAAGTTGATTTTTCCAAACAGAAAAGAAGTGTGTCCATCGAGCGATTCGATGTCGCGCAGAATCTGCCTGGCATCCTCTAACTGGTCGACGTTCATAAACTTGCCACGAGTGAGGAAGGAAACGGCTCGACGGGTATCGAGTACGTTGCGGCGTATGCGTCCGTTAAGATCTTCGCCGCGCGCGATTTCAGAAAGAATCAATGCGGCCTCTTCGTCTGAAAGATGCTGATTAAGCACTTTTTTACCCGCCGCTTCCAAGTCGGCATAAACGTCTTCAAGGGCATCGGCTGAATATTCTGCGTCGGCCGCATAAAGGTCTAGCAGAACATCCTTACCTTCCGAAACGTATCCCGGCTGGGTACGCGCACGCAGACGTTGCAAACGAAACGTCGGGAGTTCTTCGGTGCGCACGGAAAAGAGAATGTCTTTATGCAGAATGAAAGCCACCGCGACGTTACGCGACTCGGTCTGAAGATCAAGCAGAAAATCAGAATGCAAGTGTATTTCGCTGTTGTCCTCAACATAGAAGCGTGCGCTGGCCTCCAAGTCGGTCAGGTTGTTCGGGTTGGGTAACTGAACATCAAAAAAGCGACCGACCCAAGTACGGATTTCAGGTGTCGGCGCGACCAGATCGACCCATATGGGCTTTAAGCACTTCAGGTCATAAGGGGTGCTGACGTTGATCTGGCTTAGGCGGCCATTGCGCAGTTCGAAAGCCGTAACCGTGGTTTTCTCGTTACGCAGGTGACTATCGCAGATTAAGTCTTCGCGCACTTCGTCGGTCAGTATTTCAAGAATCGGCTCGCCGCGTTCTTCGCGAACTTCGTTCCAGACTAGCAGTCTTTCTTCTGGTTCAAGTGTCTCAATAATCTGAGCGATTTCGGCCAGAGGAATACGCTCCAAAAGCGTGCGCAGTCCCGCCAGATGCTGTTTGTGAACTACATCTTCGACAAGCTCGTGGCGCGGCATTTCCTGACGATGTACGAGATCCTCAACAAATTTATGCTTGGCGAGCAATTCTTTCACATTGCCCAGATTGTCAGGTGCGGTCTTATTTTCGCTCATGGGTGAAATCTCCCCTGCGTCGCAGCGCATAAATCAGGCGTGAATTTTAGCACGGGCTAGCCGTCGCGGAGGAGCGTGCATGGGAAGCGGGCGCTCAGGGATGTCCTTATGCTTAGACCATACGTCCGTCACGAAAATCGCTCAAAGCCAGGTAAATTTCCTGTTGCGTGTTCATCACAAATGGCCCGTATTGCACAATGGGTTCATTGAGCGGCTGACCGGCGATCACCAGTACCCGAGCCTCAGCGGTGGCTTCAATGGATACACCATCGGCCTGCGCCGAGTTGTCAAGAATGGCCATCCGTTGCGCTGGCACCTTGCGGCCAGCGATGCTGACTTCGCCACGATAGACATAAACAAAGGCATTGTGCTCCGCCGGAATGGCCTGAAAAAAACTTGCGCCAGTCGGCAAATGCACATCGAGATAAAGTGCTGCCGTAGCCTCGCGAGTCACCGCACCGACAACGCCCTGGCTTGCACCAGCAATAACGGTGACGACCACGCCTGTTGCGCTAGTAAAACGGGGCAAATCAGCGGCAGCGAAATCGCGATACCAAGGCGCACACATCTTATCTTTGCCGGGCAGGTTCAGCCACAACTGAAACCCCTCCATGACCCCTTCTTCCTGCTGCGGAATTTCAGAGTGAACTACGCCCTTTCCCGCCGTCATCCATTGCACGCCGCCATTTTCGAGCAAACCTTCATGACCGGCGCTGTCACGATGGCGCATGCGACCGGCAATCATGTAAGTCACCGTCTCAAAGCCTCGGTGCGGATGATCGGGAAAGCCCGCAATGTAGTCGTCGGGATTGTCGCTGCCGAAGGCATCAAGCATCAGAAAGGGATCAAGCCGATGTTGTAGTGACTGGGTCAGTACCCGGGTCAGCTTCACTCCGGCCCCATCGGAAGTCGCCTTGCCAACAACCAGTTGTTCAACAGCGCGAGACTGGCCGACGCATTCAGCGCCGGAAAATAGAGTGCTTGTCATGGCAAATCCTTTGTTGAGGACACGGCTAAGCGCCCTCATGATTCAGATTCAAGCAAAAGCCGCAGCGAGATCCACTTCAGCCTGAGCAAAGCCCTTCGCAACCGATTCCGGCCCCATGTTCAAGCCTTCGGCATAGATAAAATGCAAGTTTTTCAAGCCAAGAAAACCGAGCACCGCCTTCAAATAAGGAACCTGGGTATCAGATTCAGTTCCACGGTAAAGACCGCCACGAGCTAGCGCGATATAAACCGGCTTATCGGCCAACAAACCCTTTGGTCCGCTCTCGGTATAGTGGAAAGTAACGCCGTTACGGGCAATGGCATCGATCCAGTTTTTCAATTGCGCCGGAACACCAAAGTTGTACAATATTCTCTGTTAGAT
>CAIWVX010000112.1 GCA_903916205.1 uncultured beta proteobacterium | reverse complement strand
TGCAGCTCGCGAAGATACTTGGTCTCACGCCTTATCTCGACTACTCACCCTATGACATTCCACGCAGCTTTCGTCGGCTGATCCCAATTGCGGGCGCAATCGCGGTGGCTCCACCGCTATTGCTACTCGATGAGCCGACAGTCGGCTTGGACGACGCGCAGACCGCCTGTCTGATCGAACTACTCAACGAGAGACGGCACGAGGGCGCGACCATTTTTATTTCGCACGACCAAGCGTTCATCGACGCAGTGGCGACGCACCGCCTCGACGTCCGCGAGCTCCAGCCTCACCAAGGTCTGATGTCCAATCCCGACTGACGTCCAGCATGCGCGATGCATTCCTGAATATAGGCAATGATCCTTGGCTTCTGCGTTTCCTGTTTGACGTAATCAACAAGATTGATTTTCTTTTTGCTTGTGTTCCACATGTCTGCCTCATCGAGAAGGCATGCGAGGAGTGCCCAAATGTCGCGAACCACCATGAATCTGGACAGGCCACAATCTTTGGCGAAACCCGACTTTTCGTTGTAATCAAACCCGACGTGAAGCCTGTCCAAAAAGATGCTTAGCTTTTCGCGTTCCTTCTCAGAGCACTGAACGAGTTCCACGGCATAGTTGCGGTGTTCCTGTTTGGTTCTCGGCATGGGTTTAGTCTTCGCATGGCCGCGCCCCCCGGACTGCTCATGATCGTGGAGTTCGATTTCATTCATCCTATCCCAGTGTTTTTTGAACTCCGAGCGGTCGTTCTTGGAGCCGAGGAAGGCCGAAATCGCCAGCGCCAGTCCACTGATGTCCTCATCCTCTTCTTTTGCATCACGCACCAATCTACCGTGATGTATAAAGCGAGCGGCCTGCCATCCAATATGCAGCGGCCCGATCCCCTTCTCGGGCACGTCCTCTATTTGATTAAACTCTTCCTGCGCACCGCTATGCTCCAGCATGTAGGCAGAAAAACAGTCTATTACATTGGCCTGAACCAGCTCAGGCAAGATGTCGAAGAGCTTGTCGGCTTCTCGTTTGACGTGCTGACCATAGACAAATTTGCCTATCTGCACCCCCCCTAATTCGACCAAGATTCGTGATCGATAGCTAGCAGATGACGCGCCTGGCACCGCATTCGCGCTCGCTTGAAGCAGACACGCAGCTATGTTCTGAACGAGCTGCAAGCTGTAACCCCTGCCGGTCAGCACCTTGCTCATACGCTTGGTGTCGCTTCGCTTCGCGCTGACAAAGGGCGTGAACTGCACAGTACTCAGATGATGTAGCAGACTCAAGAAGAGTTCGTTGGTGAAATGTTTTGACTGATTCAGATAATCCAAGACTTGCCTGCTATTGATCACCTCGAGTTGCGAGTCTTTTGCCGTGGAGAGCATCCCGAAAACGCGCGACGAAACATAGTTGCATGAGGTTTCAAGTTGGCCGAATAAAGCATTTTTGCCAAAGTCCATGCGACCGGTTTCAGGAGATTCGAAAGAAGCGCTACCCTCGATCACTCGATATACACGCGACCCGAGATTGCCGAGCGCCGAAAGCACTTCGCTCTGCTCGAAGACTTCCACATGGTGAGACATAGGGAGTGGTGTCTCGACTCGGCTACCAATGGTCGCGTTACGTGGATAGAGCAGCCAAAAATAGAAGGGGCCTTGCCGTGGCGGCACGCGTGCCATATTTCCGGTGTTGCCATAAGATACCGACGTATTGCTTGCGAAGATGCGTTCGTGGAGTTCGTGCAGGTGTGTCGACAGCGCAGGGGCCATGCTAGATATGTGTAACGGGCGTTGCTCAAGCAGATGGAAGCCACAATCCACGAACAGTTCTTCCCATACCGCAGGATCACGGATACGGAGTTTCTCGTTCACTCCGTAGTGCGCGGCTGTGTAGTACTCGTCGTCGCGTATCGGCAAGCCGGGCAAGAAAAAATCTGGATCGAAGGTCGCCACCAATATCGGAACATTCAGCCACTTTCGCCGCGCCAAGAAGTCGAGCAATAGGCCCATGTCTTCTTTTGGATCTGCCAAAAGTTCAACGACGCCAATGATCGAAATGAGAGTGGGCGCAGTGTCACGCTGGTATTCTTGACTTTTGCAAAAATCCCGAATAGTGGCTTGAACTAAGCTTGCGTTGGCTAACCGCTTGTCACGTTTCGCCGCTTTATGCAGTTCGGCGCTCGCCTCTACACCGGTATACTTAACTTCATGTTTTGATAGCCACCCCCCTAGATAGCCATTGCCGGAACCTAGATCAAGCAAGCTTGTTCTAGCAAGGGAAGGAAATTCTTTCGCCAAGCTAGATCTGTCTAAGTGCTTAGCAATGAGTTTCTCGTTCTGAGTGTCGATTGGTTCGTTGTAGGCTACAGACAAGGCGGCAATACTTTTCTGAATCAGAGCATGGGGCTTTGCGATGCGATTACGTCCCCCTTCGCTGCCAAAGTAGTCGAGAGCGCGAGCAACGAGCCAGTTTACGACGGTCATGCGGATCGGGTCACCATAATGGCCGATCACATTTTCCCAAGCTTTGGCGCGCTCGCGCTTAATCACATCATCAAAATTTTTCATGCCACCCACATCACCTCAAGCACCTGTAGAAATCTACACGAGAAGATACCGCTAGATGCAGAAGAGATCAACGGTAATTTCCCTCAATTGCTCAAACAGCATAGTTCCGACCCGATACAAAAAAAAATGAGAGGCTATTCGCACAACCAATCCGGTTGACGACAGGAGGTGCCAAATGAATAATAGTCTTCGAAAGATTGTTGTGGCCTTTTCATTCATGGCTATGACCCATGTATCAATAACAGTTGACTTCGACCCGGACGACATCGTGTTGCGAGTTTTAAAGTTGTCCGGTTCTGTAGCACGACATTTGTCCGGTTGTCACCCCAAACTGCAAGACGAACAACCCCCCGTGGACAACGATGCAAGCGCTTCCGACCCGACTGCCTTCAACTCTTGCACGTCCCACGCCAAGGAAGCCGCACCGCACGCCTCACTCAGACGACGCGGCTTGACGAATCACATGCCGAGATAGGCGGCGCGTACCTGTTCGTTGTTGATTAGTTCTTGGCCGGTTCCACTCAACGTGATGATGCCGGTTTCGATAACGTAACCACGGTCGGCCACAGTGCGGTACGCGTGAAAATCAACTTCGTTGTCACTGCCGCCGTTGCATATAACAACAACGCCGGAGCGTTGGATAATCTGGAACAACT
>CAIWVX010000111.1 GCA_903916205.1 uncultured beta proteobacterium | reverse complement strand
GGCCGAACCCCTCGGGTCGGGTTTTCAGCAGGTAAAACGTATTCGCGTGCCTCGCTACCACCTGCCGACGGACCAAGACGGCAAGCCGCAGTCTTACAAATTGGGCGAGACCGTCCCGCTCTTTCTTTATGACGAACGGCAACCCGGCGGCGACCCCAGTAGACCGGCATTCGCGTCGATCGCCTGGGCCAAGTTCCCCGCCCTCAACCCGTGGCAGAATACCGACACGTTTGAAGCGGGGCATGAGGTTTGCGGAATTGTCGTTGGCTTCTCGCACAAGGGGGATCGCGCGATCGTACTGCTTGACCACAGCCGTGCGAACGCGTGGCTTCATTTCTCGGCGGTTCCCGAGGCGTATCCTCGCTATAAGCCCGAGGATTACGAACCACTCTCGCGGTTTTTTAGCCTCAACGACCGCATCCGTGCTCAAGTGACTCGGGTTGATCGCGCCGCCTGTCGGCTTGAAATCTCCATCGTTAAAGCCTACCAATCGTGGAAAGACGCGTGTGAGAACGCGATGGCGAGTGAGCAGATTGCGCCCGCTGGTTATGAGCGCTTAATGCTGCCAGAAATCGAGGATCATGGCGACCGGCTCTTTCTCTGGAAGCCAGTCAGCGACGCGGGCAATTCCCCTTCCCAGAAAGCGCAACCGGCGCCCGCCACGCCGGAAACCAATCAAACTTTGTGGTCTCACATCACACTACTGATCGTCGAGAACGACAAGCCGTTTGCCCAATCATTGCGCGCTTGGGTGATGAGCTTAGGGGGGCGAGCAACGGTGTGCGAGAGATTTTCCAGCCTCGATAATCTTTCTGGGGTTGCCGGGTTCACGCACGTACTTTGTGATTTTCATCTCTCCGGCGATGACGAATCCAAAAAATGCTTGAACTGGATCGGAAAGACACTGTGGAACCGTTCGGGCATAAGCATCGCGCTAATGTCGGCGCTTCCTGGGGATGTGAACGAAGCGCGAGGGCGTTTGACGGACGGAAAAAATGACCGCCAATGGCCTAATTTTTTAAGAGAAGTCGCCCTGTTCGAGAAACCGATCCTCTTCGCGGAGCTTGATGATTGGTTTTGCCGTGGCAAGCTGCCTATTGAAGGCGACAGTGAGGCGCACCGCGAGTTCGCGGGTATCTGGCGCTCCCGTGGCCTCGATGGTCACGTCGAAGAGCGTGCCGTTGCTTCCCTGCAGAGCTTCTGCGAATCCGCTGGTGCGCTGGGTGCGATGTGGCTTGATGTTCCGAACGAAACGCAGGGGCATTTTCTGAACGACGATTATCAGTTGGATGCCACAGTCCGGGCAAGCTATCAAACGAAGAGTGTTCCCGAAGGTTGGCAAACGGGGCTGGGAAATTCGCTCTTGAAACAAGTCTATTTGACGCATAAATTAGTCGCGAAACGGCTGGCCTCTGCCGGGCCGCTGTTAGTGCCAGCGCCTTCGGGAGCCGAGTTCGTTGCCGCATGGCCGATTTTCTCGTCCTATAGCGAGTCGGTTGCGGCAGATGCGTACGGCACCGCACCGCACGGGTTGTTGCTCGTGTATTTCGGCAATAAGGTTTCGCTAAGCGACGGGGGTACTGGGCTTTATCCGGCGCACATCGAGCGTTTCGCGGCCATGACCTGCGAGCGGCTTGATGATCTAGCGTCGCTTGCCTCGCTCAGTGACTACGCCCGCGAACAGGATATTTTTGCCTCGGCGGGCCGCCAACTGACCGCGATCATCCACGAACTACGCTCATTAAGCGGTCCGTTGGCGCAGTTGATGAGCGTGCGCAAAACAGTTTCTGAATCAGGACTACCACCCCAAGCCGTGGCGACGGTCGACAAACTGCTTAAGATTGTCAAGCAAGGATTGTATTACGCCAAAAGCGAACGTTCGCCGCAGCTCGGCATTGCTGGCATGCTTTGCCGGATGACGGCCGATCTCTTTTGGCTTCCTGTCCACAATGCTGGTTGTGCGCTACACGTGAGGCTACCACCAGCAGACTTGCAGATCATGATTCCCATCGAGCCGATCGAACATGCTTTGAGCAACATCATCCACCACGCGCTCGACTGGAGCCAGGGGCGATCGTTCGCTCGCGTGACCGTCAGCGTCGCCGTCGATCCGGCGTTGCCTCAGCACCCGCTGTGCATCCGCATTGCCGACCAAGGGCTGGGCGTCGGTCGCGACACCGAGCGCAACCTTTTCTCGCCACGAGTTACCGCCAAGGGCCGCCAAGGCCACGGTCTCGGTTTGTACCTTTCGCGCACTATGCTGCGTAGCGTCGGCGGTGACCTTATTTTTCTCCGTAACCAGAGCCACCGTTTCTTCGGCGCGTGTTTCGAAATTCGCCTGCCGATGGGGCTTGGCTCCTTAAAAGTGTAACGTCATGTCAAACACAGCTAAGTTGCATATCCACCTTCTCGACGACGACAAGGGGCTTATCAAAGAGGCTCAGAACGAGTTTCCAAAAGACGAGCGCTATCAGTTGATCACCGAGCTGTTAACGCGGGGCCATTGTAAAGAGAAGGTAGTGGCTGCGCTCAACACCCTTACGACGGACACTTCGGCGCAACTGATCGTCGACTGGCTGGCGCTCTGCGCAGACAACGAAGCAATGACTTGCTTGCGTAATTTGACCGAGGAGGACGCCCGAAAAGCGCGGGTCACCGTGGCAAGCTGGATTCCCCCGTCAATCCTTGTGAACGAACTTAAGGAATATGACTTAGTTCTCTTTCGATTGCTGCACAAGCCGTTTAAATGGGGCGACGTGTTGCGTTTCGACACGGATCATACGACTGTGAGGCAAAGGCGGGTCGGCTCTCACCGTCGTCAATTGCGCTACGATAAAAACACACGTTATCGCGACAAGCAGGGATTGCATGCGCTTCCTGACACCTGGCCCGTTATAGACTTTACGCAAGAGGAACTCGACAAACTCAAGAAGCGGAGCGAGTTCACCACACCGCATCGGGGGCGTTTG
>CAIWVX010000110.1 GCA_903916205.1 uncultured beta proteobacterium | reverse complement strand
GGTAGCGGCTCACAAAGCGCTGCAAGTGATCAATGGCCGTTTGCAAATCGTCTGGTCCATTGCGCCGAGCGTAAGCCGTGGCCAGCAGCAGGGCGCTGGCCTGATCGTCAGGGGCAATCCGCAAACCCGTTTGGGCGTGATCCAGTGCCGTAAGCCAATCCTCGCGACGAATGGCCAACTGGGCTAGGGTGGAATGGGCATGCTGGTTGTTTGAATCCAACTGCAGCACCTGCTGCAACAGGCGGTGAGCCTGAGCCTGATCGTCGGGGGCGTGGGATGCGGCCAGCAAACGCGCCAGTTCCAGACGGCAGTGCAGATTGTCTGGAAAGCGTCGCGTCATTTCCCACAGAACCCACTGTGCGCGCTGCGGGTGACCCGCCTGGCGCAAGGTCAACTCCCACAGCATCCACAGCCTCGGGTTATCGGCGTCCACACGTAAGGCCAGGTGTATCCACTGGAATAGGCGGTCCCGGATTTCCGGGTCGCGCAAGGGGTATTTCTTGCATAGGGCACGGGCGCACTTGTCCAGAGTAGGCAAGAAGTAAGAAGCATCGCCCGACTTGTGCAAGAAGTCTTCGTGGGCGCTGAGCAGGGGGCGAATGGCTTGCCACGCTTGCGCTAGACTGCCGGATTGGCACACGTCCCGGACGGCTTGGTCGGCCTCGTCGGCCAAGGCCGGTGGCTTGAGTTTGTAAGCGGCGCTGAGGGTCGTGCTGGCATGGCGCTGTGTGGTTGGGGCAAGCCCCAAAAAGCTCAGCATCAACGCCGTCGTGTTGTCGCCCAGCGGGGAGAGCAAGTCAGTCATTAATTCCCGGTAGTGGGTAGCGTTCAGGTTGGGGTTGCGCGCCATGACGCCACGCAAGGCTTCTGCCAGATCCTCCTGAGCCCGTGTGCCCTGGCTCTTGCGGCGTTGGTAGCGATTGACGAGCGCTTGCACTTGCAGCCGCAGATTGCGCAAGCTGTCGTTTTCCGACAGGGGAAGCTTGGCTAGAGCCAGCAGACCCAGGTTGAGGTAACGCGCAGCGCGGGAGCGCCCCGCTTCCACCACAAAGGATTGCCAGAAGGACTGCAATTGGTCGTCGGTCTGTTGTGCCGCCAGCACCTGCCAGTAGTCGTACTCTGGGTCACGAAAAGCGGAGAGGGTGAGCGAACTTAGCCACTGGAGCCATTGGGCGCGGTCGGCTTGCAACGTGGCGCGAGTTTTCGGCAGTGCAAAAAACAGCGGCCATTGCAGGGCTTCGACTACTTGGTCGGCATAGGCACCGAGTTTTCTTGCGGGCGGTTGGGGCGCATCGCGTTGTGCCAGCAGCCAAGCTGACAAGCCGGTGTCCAGATAGTCTGGCAGGTTGGCCGTCGGGTCGGTTTCAATCGAGGCCGTACGCGGCTCGCCGAGCAAGGTACTCGATACGTTGCGACTGTTGCGGGGCAACACCGCCAGCAGGAATTCGTGCGGCGTTACGCGCTCGAAAGGGCCGATATCCGCCGCGCCACGCAGCAAGTCCGTGACCGCCTGTTGTGGTGTCTGGCGCAGCTCGTCTGCCCATTGATGCCAACTCATGTCAGCACCTCGCCAAAGTCGTCACAGCCGGGCAATCGTCGCAGCCCCTGCACATGACGGTTGCGCGCCGCGAAAACGGCGGCATCCTCCTGCAGCGCATGTCCGCGCGTAATGAAACCGAGGGCCTTGATGTGTTTGGGTTGGTATTCGATAGGAAAAGTTAATAGCTCCGGGGTAAAGGTTTCGGGAACCTCGGTGCTCGCTAAATCCAGCGTGTACCCGTAACTTTTATCTCCAGATTGCAACGGTGCCGGGATAAAGGCGGTGGACATTTCCGCGTCCAGCACGGTGGGGCGGGTAAAGCTGGCGGTCGCCCCTTTCTTGGCGGCCATTGAACGTGCATCGCGCACCTCGTCCACGGTGTAGCACATCAAGGCAACCGGGAGCGGTTTCCCCGCCGTGCTGGGCCAATGAGTCAAACCCAAGCGATCGCGCAGGGTGTGAGGCCAGTCGGTCTTCACCAATGCCTCCAGATTGCCACCAAAATCGTTGAGGAAGGTCGTAAACAAGGGGCGAGCTTGTGTGCGTTGCGCATTCCATTGCGCTACAAACTCAGAGCGTAAGGCCTCGTCGCTGTCGGTAAATTTATTCTTGAGCAGGTCTTTTGGTGAATTGAAGAAGCGCTGCCAAAAGTCGGTGGCGATAGCCGACACCAACGGGTGGTCGAACAATGGGCCTATCGACTCTAGGCGCAATAAAAAGGTGTTGTCGAGCTGTTCGTTCAAATGCGCCAGACCATTGGCGGCCATAAAGCACTCAGAACTCCTCGGCAAGTCTTTGGGGACATGGACGCATGAACCTAGGTAGCTTTTGTGCTCTGCTTTCCAGTCTTTGTGTGTGGCGACATTGCCGACATAAGCGTTGTATTCTGTCGTACGCGCATCCGAAACGGCATGCTCCCAGCGAAAGTTGGCGGCCACACAACGAACAATCGCGCCCGCTGGGGTGGCGATTGCATCTAAAGATAGCGGTTGCAGGCTGGAGCTCAGGTTCATGGGTAAAAATAATACCTACATCGGCTTGAAATTAGCGTTGGCGTAGCGTTCCATACGAATGGAGAGACGTATCCTATGCGGTCTAACCGTTCTGAACGATCACGCTGGATTCACATAATAACGCCAATGTCAGAGTACGAACAGAACAAAAGTTCGGGTGACGCCAACCTCAGAATGCGAATAGCCGAAAATAGCAATTAATTCGTCCTCTTCACGTAGGTGGGTGTCGCTTAACTGCTATTTCCTCTGCCCCACTTGTTTAAAAAACTGACAATGAAAAAGCGTATCAACGTGGTCAAGGTCTGTTCGTGGTGCCTTTATCCCCTGATCCGCAGAACAACGATGTGACTCGGTTGTTCAGCTTAGCAAGGTAAAATACGCGCCTTACGCCTTCGAGAATAAGCCATGTCACAGATTAGTTTCATCCACGGTTTTCACGCCATTATCGCTAAGTTGCGTCATCAGCCGGACGCCATTCTTGAAATATTCATTGATACGACTCGTCATGATGCCCGTGTGCGTGATTTGATGCGGCACGCTGAGTTGCATGCGCTCAATGTTGTTCCGGTTGATGCTAAACGCCTTGAGGGCATGACGGGAGGCGGGGCGCGTCATCAGGGTGTGGTCGCTCGTGTTTCGGGTGAATCGCGTCATATTACCTTGGATGATGTGCTTGATACGCTGGAGGAACCGGCCTTTTTATTGGTGCTCGATGGGATTCAAGACCCGCACAATTTGGGCGCTTGTCTGCGGGTGGCCGATGCGGTTGGCGCACATGCTGTGATTGCGCCCAAGGATCGGGCGGTCGGGCTGACGCAAACAGCCATCAAAGTGGCCTGTGGGGCGGCGGAGAGTGTGCCTTATATCACCGTGACCAATCTGGCGCGTACCTTGCGCGAACTTAAAGAGCGCGATATTTGGCTGCTGGGAACCGATGCCGAAGCCAGCGAAGATATTTATACCGCCCAGTGGCCGGTGGCGACGGCCTGGGTGCTGGGTGCCGAGGGCGACGGAATGCGTCGCCTGACACGCGAAGCTTGCGATCAGCGGGTCTCGATTCCGATGCTCGGTTCGGTGCAGAGTTTGAATGTTTCGGTGGCGACCGGTGTTTGTCTGTATGAGGCACGACGACGGCGAATGCTGTTGTGACCGGTAACTTTGCTGTCTGGTTACGGTTCGTCCAGCCAGAGACATTTCCCTTTGCTGGCTTTGTTGATGTCTATGAGTAACTGATCATGCTGCTTTAGTTCGTCGGTGCTGGCGTGCAGAACGCGCTGTGCTCTTACGGGGGCGTCGATTAAGGGCTGGGCCGTATTTTTTTCTTGTGCTGAATAGTCGGTGGACAATTCGATGATCAAGCTATCTTGACCACGGGTCATGGCGACGAAAACTTCGGCAAGAATCTCGGCGTCGAGCAAAGCTCCGTGCAGGGTGCGACGCGAGTTATCCACCCCGTAGCGATCACACAGGGCGTTGAGGTTGTTCTTTTTTCCGGGAAACAGATCTTTAGCCATGCGCAAGGTGTCTTGAATGCCGTGGCACACACTGTTTATGGGTGCCATGTCGAGTAGCGCAAGTTCGCTGTTCAAAAAGCCAATGTCGAATGGCGCGTTGTGAATGATCAGTTCGGCGCCTCGCACAAAATTGAGAAATTCTTCGGCGATATCGGCAAAGCGCGGTTTGTCTTGTAGGAAATCGAGACCAATTCCATGCACCGCGAGTGCGCCAGCGTCGATGTCGCGATCGGGATTGAGGTAGCGATGAAAATGGCGATGGGTCAGGCGTCGGCTGCGCATCTCGACACAGCCAATTTCGATGATGCGGTGTCCGAGTTTGTGTTCGAGTCCCGTGGTTTCTGTATCAAGAAATATTTGGCGCATGGTTGAGGGTGTCAGTGAGTAATTTTGGAATTAAATGAGATGGGCTTTCAACCTAGGGAAGGCAGAGTCACAGAGAAGATAGAAAAAACAGTTTCACTTTGCAGGTGAATGGTTCGCATCGAAGCCTCGGTGTTCTCTGTGTAGTCAGGTTTTAGGGTTCAAGTCGGTCGGGTGGCGAGTAATTCGTCGATGCCGCGATTGGCGAGGGCGTCGGCGCGCTCATTGCCGGGATGCCCCGCGTGGCCTTTGACCCAGAGCCATTTAATCTGATGTGCTTTCGCTAGGCTATCGAGCGTTTGCCAAAGATCGGCATTTTTAACCGGTTTTTTGTCGGCGGTTCGCCAGCCATTGCGTTTCCAGTTGTGAATCCATTCGCTGATGCCTTTTTGCACATACTGAGAGTCGGTGTGCACCTGAGCAATGGACGGATGTTTAAGGGCTTCGAGTGCGCGGATAACGGCGGTCAGTTCCATGCGATTGTTGGTGGTGTCTAGTTCGCCACCACAGAGTTCTGTTTCGCAGCGATCCATTTGGATGAGTACGCCCCAGCCACCGGGGCCGGGATTGCCACGGCAACCGCCGTCGGCGTAAATGTTGATGTTGGTTTCAAGGCTCACGATTTTCGATTTCCTTTTGAGTAATGGCGGTAAGTGCTTTTCGCGGGGATTTTTTTTGTTTCCAAGGCGGTAATATCAGACGCATACCACGTACTCGTTTGACGGCCCGCAAGAGATAAACGCCACCGGCAAAGCTCCACCAGCGGTCGCCGGCGGCTTCCATAAAATGCAGTCGCTTGAGCCAGGATTCTTGCGTGCAGGGCGGGACGTAGCAACCAAAATTGCCGCGATCAAGATCAAAGCTGAGTAACTGCAACCAATCTTTGAGACGTAATACTGAAATGTAATCGCCATTGGCGGGGAATTCATTCTGACTTCGAGTCAAGCGTTGGCGCAAACCCCATAGTGAAAGCGGATTGAATCCGGTAATGACTAACTGGCCTTCTGGGATCAATATGCGTTCGACTTCGCGCAGCATTTGGTGCGGATCTTCATGAAATTCGAGAACATGCGGCATAACCACAAGATCAATGCTGTTGGCGGCAAAGGGTAATTCGCGGAAATCACAGAGGACGTCGACCCGCCCAGATTTACCGGCGAATTGTCGCAGCGGTATACGGTTTTGGGCCAGTAAATTACATTCTGGCAAGCCCAGTTGCAGCGCGTTGTAACCGAACAGGTCGGTGACAAGCGCATCAACTTTGGCTTGTTCCCAAGCCATGATGTATCGACCTTGGGCGGTATTAAGCCACGCATCAATTCCGGGAATTGACATTTTCTATAGTTCTTTCACAATCAAGCCATGTTAGACATCATTAGAATTTCAGCTTTCAAGGATAACTACATCTGGTTGCTGCGCAAGGGCGCATCGGCGGCGGTGGTTGATCCCGGCGATGCGAACCCGGTGCTTGAAGTCCTTCAGCGCGAAGGCCTGACATTGACTTCTATCCTAATAACGCATCATCACGCAGATCATCAAGGGGGCGTGGAAACCTTGCTGGCACATTATCCGGCCGCCGTTTTTGGCCCAGCTTCAGAGTTTATCACAGGCCTTACACAGCCTTTATCCGGTGGCGAAACAATTCAGCTAATGGCGCTTGGGGTGGAGCTTAACGTCCTTGCGGTTCCTGGCCACACCCTCGGTCACTTGGCTTATTATGGTTTTGATGCTCTCTTTTGCGGTGACACCTTGTTCTCAGGCGGTTGCGGCCGATTGTTTGAAGGCTCCCCTGCGCAGATGTTTGATTCTCTGACGCGCTTATCGGCTTTTCCTGAACATACCGCCGTGTATTGTGCGCATGAGTACACTGAGGCTAATTTACGTTTTGCGCAGGCTGTTGAGCCGGGCAATCGCGTATTGCGCGAACGTCTGCATGAGGTGGGTCTTGCGCGTGGCGCTGGACAGGCAACGGTGCCTTCAACGCTGGCGTTGGAGAAAGCCAGCAATCCGTTTTTGCGCTGTAGCGAACCCGAGGTGATTGCCTCGGCAAAGCGGCGCGGTTCCCCGTCTGAGGCCCCCGTCGATGTGTTCGCTACGCTGCGTGAGTGGAAAAACGGATTCTGATTAGAAGCTCATCATGAATGCGCTTCAGCACGCTTTCCCAGTCGTTGTGCTTGGGCTGACGGAACAGCCTGACGCTGGAATACCAAGGGCTATCTTCCCGATCCAGTAACCAACGCCAATCGGGTGCGTAGGGCAGTAACACCCAAGTGGCTTTGCCGAGCGCCCCAGACAGATGGGCTACGCTGGTGTCGATACTGATGACGAGATCCATCAGATCGCATAAAGCGGCGGTATCGGTGAAGTCGTTCAGTTCATTCCCGTAATGTTTGATTGAACTTTGCTCCAAGATGATTCGATCACTCTCGCGCACGTCTTTTTGCAGACTTACATAGTCATAGCCGGGTGGTAAATGCTGAAACATTTGAGTCAAGGTCATATTCCGAATGCTACTGCCACTCCAAACGAGGCCGATACGGGCTTGGGTTTTCTCTCCTAGGCGAGCGCTCCAGCGCTTCAACACCTTAGGCTGACTCGTTAAGTAGGATGTCGGCGATGGAATCGTATCGAGCCGAGTATTAAACGCTAAAGCTAAGGAAAGCAGGGGGCAGTGGTAATCAAACGCAGGGAGGGGCTGGCCCTTTTCAATCACGGCGCTGACACCTTCCAATCCCTGAAATATCGTAATGAGTGGTTTATCGCATTCTAGAATGACCCGAGCACCCAAGCGACTGACAAGGGTCGCATAACGCACGAACTGAAGACCATCTCCAAAACCTTGTTCCGTGTGCAACAGGATGGTTTTACCCTCCACGGTCTCTTTGCCGAGCCATAACGGTTGGGTGAAATTACGCTTGTATCGACCGTAATCGTTCCTTAGCCAACGCCATTCGTATAAGCGCCATCCCTGCTCAAACTCACCTACGAGGAGCAGCACCAGTGATTTGTTATAACACGCACTGGCATCGTCCGATCTGAGGGCGAGCGCGCGGTCATAACAGGCGAGCGCTTTGTCGGGTCGCTTGAGGTTCCGCAAAGCGACACCCCTGATGTTGTGGGCCTCAACATATTCCGGCCTGAGCGCGAGCGCCCGGTCGCAGCTAGCTAGGGCGTCGTCGGGGCGCTGGAGAGCTAGCAGGGCAATGCCCCGGTTGATATGGGAGTCGACATAATCAGGCTTAAGCGCGAGAGCTTGGTCATAGCAGTCCAGAGCTTCGCTCGTGCGTTGAAGAGCCAGCAGGGCGTTACCTCGATTGTTGTGAGCCTCGACAAACTCCGGCCTGAGCGCAAGCGCTCGGTCGTAGCTGACCAGAGCCTCATCGGGTCGCTGGAGGTCTAACAGGGCATTGCCCCGGTGGTTGTGTGCCTCGACATATTCTGGCTTGAGTGTGAGAACTCGGTCAAAGCTGACCAAGGCTTCGGCGGGTCGCTTGAGATTCGACAAGACGTTGCCCCGGTGGTTGTGCGCCTCGACAGATTCCGGCCTAAGCGCGAGCGCCCGGTCATAGCTAGCCAAGGCTTCGTCGGGGCGCTTGAGCTCCCGCAGGGCGTTGCCTCGATTGATATGTACCTCGACAAACTCCGGTC
>CAIWVX010000109.1 GCA_903916205.1 uncultured beta proteobacterium | reverse complement strand
GTTTCATAAAGAATCTCCTAAAGGTTACTGAAATAGGGTGCCGCCCGGACTGGGCGGCGTTCGCATAGAAGGAAGTCAGGTGTATTGTTAGCACTCAACTTCCGCGAGTGCTAATGATAAGGGCAGTCCCATCTGGTTCAAGGGGTGCGGAGAAAATTTATTCCGCTGCGCCGGGCCTCCCTAGGGGTGAATGCCCCGCCTAGCGCTGAAACCAGGGTTTTCCCTAATTCGATGTCTCCGGCTACTAATTACAATTAAAGTTGCCAAATTAAGGGGTCACTATGAAACACAGCTGGTCTATTTCGATATGCATCACGCTTTTCTGCGGACTTGCCTGTGCGCAGTCCAATGACACGATCGCAAAGGTCAAAGCGTCGGGCGAAATCAACATGGGTGTGCGAGAGTCTTCCGGCGCCCTGTCTTACGCATTGGGAGATGGCAAGTTCGGTGGATTCAATGTGGAGATCTGTCAGCGCATCATCTCTAACCTGGAGTCCTTAGTCGGCAAGCGTGTTCAAACCAAATACATACCGGTAACGGCTGCAAATCGAATCCCATTGATCCAAAACGGGACCATCGATTTGGAGTGTGGGTCTACGACAAATAACGAATCGCGCCAAAAGCAAGTGGCATTTGCATGGACAACCTACGTTGAAGAGGTGCGGATAGCGGTCCGTACCAGTTCGGGTATCAACTCCATCGCACAGTTGAATGGCCGCAACGTAGCCGTAACGGCCGGCACCACGTCCGTGCAACTGCTGCGCAAACACGAGCGTGCCTCCGGGGTTGATTTCAAGGAAATTTTTTCCAAAGAGGACGAAAATAGCTTTGCTTTGCTCGAATCGGGTCAAGCGGACGCATTCGTCATGGACGCCCAGGTATTGGCTGGCTTTATTGCTAGCTCCAAAAAACCGGCAGACTTCAAAATCGCGGGCGAAGTAGTGAATGTGGAGCCACTTGCCATCATGTTGCGAAGGGACGACCCCGCTTTCAAGAAGCTTGCAGACGAAACTATCGCAGGCTTGTCCAAGTCGGGAGAACTCGCAAAGCTTTACGACAAATGGTTCATGCAAGCTATTCCCCCGAAGAATATCAAGCTGGGCTTAGCGCTGAGCGACGCCACAAAAGATGCTTGGCGGAACTTGAACGACAAACCCGCCGAGGCTTACGCCAAAAGGTGATCTTTAAGACCAACTGCTCCCTCACGGTAGCTTTTATCGGAGCTTCATCCCAAGCGCTGCCGGTGCCTTGTGATCTCCATTTGCACCTGCTGCGGCGCCGTTCCGCCCACGGTGTTGCGGGCTTCCAGCGAGCCGTTCAGGCTTAAAAAGCCAAAAACATCAGATTCAATAGCGGCATGGAAGTTTTGTAGCGTCGCCAGCGGCAGTGCAGACAGCTCAACGCCCAGCGTCTGTGCGGATTTGACGGCATGTGCCACCACCTCGTGGGCGTCGCGAAAGGGTAGGCCTTTTTTCACCAGGTAATCGGCCAGATCGGTGGCGGTGGCGTAGCCGCGTGCAGCGGCGGCCTGCATGGCCGGGGCGTGGACCGTGACGCCGCCCATCATCTCCGCAAAAATACGGAGCGTGTCCTGCAGCGTGTCCACGGTGTCGAACAGGGGCTCTTTGTCTTCCTGGTTGTCTTTGTTATAGGCCAGGGGCTGGCCCTTCATCAGGGTGATCAAACCCATCAAGTGTCC
>CAIWVX010000108.1 GCA_903916205.1 uncultured beta proteobacterium | reverse complement strand
TGTGGATCGCTCGATTCATGGGCCGGGTGAATTTATTCAGACCAATATCGTCGGGACATTTAATCTGCTCGAAAGCGTGCGCACTTACTTCGCGGCGCTTAATGAAGCCGAGAAGCTGACGTTCCGTTTTCTGCATGTGTCGACCGATGAAGTCTATGGTTCGCTCACCAAAGACGATCCGGCGTTCACCGAAACCTATCGCTACGCGCCGAATAGCCCGTATTCGGCGTCCAAGGCCGCGTCCGATCATCTGGTGCGGGCCTATTACCACACCTATGGTTTGCCGGTCGTGACCACCAATTGCTCGAACAATTACGGCCCTTACCAATTTCCCGAGAAGTTGATTCCGCTGATGATCGTCAATGCCTTGGCGGGTAAATCGCTACCGATTTACGGCGACGGGCAACAGATTCGTGACTGGTTGTACGTGAGCGATCACTGTGCCGCCATCCGCCGTGTACTCGAGGCCGGAAAGCTTGGCGAGGTCTATAACATCGGCGGTTGGAACGAGAAACCTAACTTGGACATCGTCCATGCTATTTGCGACTTGCTCGGCGAGTTGCGTCCGCGTGTCGATGGACAATCGTATCGTGCGCAGATGACTTACGTGACGGATCGTCCGGGGCATGATCGTCGTTATGCTATTGATGCGACAAAAATCGAACGCGAACTGGGCTGGAAACCGGCGGAAACTTTCGCCTCTGGGATCCGTAAAACGGTGCTCTGGTATCTCGATCATCCCGACTGGATCCGCAACGTGCAGTCGGGCGCTTACCGCGAATGGCTCGATAAAAATTACCGAGGACGCAGCGCATGAAAATTCTCCTATTCGGCAAGGGCGGCCAAGTTGGCTGGGAGTTGCAACGCAGCCTTGCGCCTCTGGGGCCGCTTATTGCGCTCGACCATGACAGCCACGACGGCCTGTGTGGCAATTTTACTGATCTGGCTGGGCTGGCAGAAACGGTGCGGCGCGTCCGGCCTGACCTTATCGTCAATGCCGCCGCCTATACCGCAGTCGACAAGGCCGAATCCGAGCCGGAACTAGCGCGCACCATCAACGCGCTGGCTCCCGGCGTGCTGGCCGATGAAGCGCAAAAAATCGGTGCCTGGCTGGTGCATTATTCGACCGATTACGTTTTTGATGGCCACGGAAACCAGCCCTGGCAAGAGACCGACAGCCCCGGCCCGCTGAGCGTCTACGGCAAGACCAAGCTTGAGGGTGAGCAGGCCGTGGCCCGTTGTCAGCGGCATGTGATCTTTCGCACCAGTTGGGTTTATGCGGCACGCGGTGCCAACTTCGCAAAAACCATGCTGCGCCTCGCTCAAGAACGCGATCAGTTGAGCGTTATTGACGATCAGATTGGCGCTCCAACGGGTGCGGAGTTATTAGCCGATGTGACGGCTCATGCCGTGCGAAGCGTACAGGCGCACCCCGAGTTAGCCGGGCTTTATCATCTGGCGGCGGGGGGTGAAACAAGCTGGTACGGTTTTGCCCGTTTCGTGATCGAAACGGCACGGCAAATGGGGCAGTCGATCAAAGTGCCAGCAGAAGCCATCAAGCCGATCCCGAGCAGCGCTTATCCTCTGCCCGCCCCCCGGCCCAACAATTCCCGTCTCGATACCCGAAAATTGCAAACGGCCTTTGATTTCACATTGCCTGAATGG
>CAIWVX010000107.1 GCA_903916205.1 uncultured beta proteobacterium | reverse complement strand
CGCAATCTGCTGAAAAAACTCAAATTCAGATCAAGAGTCGAAGCCGCCGTGTGGGCGGTGGCTAATAACTTGAGCGGCGGCTAAGCGAAAGTTCGCTTGCCGCATAGGCCGCTCACTCTTTTGTCGCGCCAACAGAGGCCGAGCGTTAGGCCACAAAAATCACAGAACACGGTATCGAGTGATCTTGGGCGCTAACCCGATAAGTACGTAACGAAGGGCTAAAGCACCACCTGCGCCCCCAGTTCAACGACGCGGTTGCTGGGGATTTTGTAATAGCTCGTTGCGCTGCTTGAATTGCGGTAAAGCGTGACGTAGAGTTTTTCCCGCCACAGGGCCATTTCTGATCCGCCCATCCTCGGGATCAATGTGGCTCGGCCTAGGAAGAAAGAGGTTTCCATCATTTCAATCGCTAAGTCCTCTGGCACGCACAGGCTGAGTGCTCGAGGGACATCCGGCTCATCCATAAAACCGTATTGAATCTTGACGCTAAAAAAGTTTTCTTTCAGTCGGTGAATGCTAACTCGGTCGCTATCAGGAACATACGGGGTATCGAGTACTTGCACTGAAACAATCAGGATGCGTTCGTGCAAGACTTGGTTATGCATCAGGTTGTGTAGCATGGCATTGGGAACATGATCGACATTTGACGTCATAAACACGGCCGTTCCGGGGACGCGGGTCGGCATGGATAAGCTCAATGCATCAATGAATGTTTCGAGCGCCATTGATTCATCGCGCAAGCGGTTGGCAAGTAGCAGACTGCCTTGCTTCCAGGTGCTCATCAACAGGAATACTAAGGAGCCGATCATCAGGGGGAACCAGCCTCCATCGGGGATTTTTAGTGCGTTGGCAAAGAAAAAAGTGAGCTCGACCATCAGAAAACAGGAAAACAAAGCAATCGCCTTAGTCCAGCCCCAACCCCAAGCTCGCGCCGCAACAAAGGTCGCCAAGATTGAGGTGATAACCATGTCACCGGTCACCGCAATGCCATAGGCTCCCGCTAGATTGTTGGTGGATTGAAAACCAATGACGAGAACCACGACGGCTAAAAATAATCCCCAGTTAACCCCTGGAAGGTAGATTTGTCCTTGTTCTTTTTCCGAGGTGTATTTCACGTCAAAGCGCGGGACAAAGCCGAGCAACATGGCTTGTCGGGTGACCGAGAAAGCCCCCGAAATAACGGCCTGTGAAGCAATGACGGTGGCCGCCGTAGATAAACCAACCAAGGGGTACAACGCCCAGTCAGGGGCCAAGAGATAGAAAGGATTGGCGATGGCTGACGGCTCAGCGAGGAGCAAGGCCCCTTGACCGAAATAGTTAAGAATCAGCGACGGGAGGACAAATCCGAACCAAGCCTGACGAATGGGTTTGCTACCAAAATGCCCCATGTCGGCGTACAACGCCTCCGCTCCGGTGACAGAAAGGACAACCGCCCCCATAGCGACAATCGCTATGCCACGGTTCTCAAAGAGAAAAACCAAACCATACGCCGGATTAAGCGCATTAAAGACAATGGGATGCGCGAGCAAGCTGTTTATACCCAGAATGGCCAACGTCGAAAACCAGACCAGCATCACCGGGCCAAACAAGGTGCCGATTGAGGCGGTTCCTCGGCGCTGGAAGAAAAACAGGAAGAAAAGCACCAGCAAGGTTAATGGAATAATGTAAGGGCGAAAGGCCGGCGTGGCGATGTCCAACCCTTCAAGTGCCGAAAGTACCGAAATCGCCGGAGTAACCATGCCGTCACCGTAGAACATGCCGGCACCAAGCAGACCCGCCAGCATGATGGCGCGCTCACGCCGAGGTTTGCCTTTAGCATCACGCAGAGCGAGGGCGATCAGCGCCATGATCCCGCCCTCGCCACGATTGTCAGCGCGCATGACAAAGACCACGTATTTGATCGAGACAATGATAATCAGCGACCACAAAATCAACGAAAGTATGCCTAAAACATTGTCCGGCGTCAGCGGAATAGGATGATTACCGGCAAAGACTTCTTTCAGCGTGTAAAGCGGGCTGGTGCCAAT
>CAIWVX010000106.1 GCA_903916205.1 uncultured beta proteobacterium | reverse complement strand
GACCCGCTGGATGATCATTGAAGACCGCGACCGCTGAATACATGCAAATATTGGAGAGATCGCCCGAGCGCACCAGAACGTATTTCTAGGACTTTCGCGTGAAGTATGCCGCTTTATACTATTTGCTTGCCGGATCAATAGACGCAATGCCAATCAAATCGTTACTGAGAAGGAAGCAGCGCTATTCACCTACAAAGGCGAATTAGGCGACATGCCAGCTCGGGCGTTGTTGAGGCTTCTGCATACAACTCATGCACGGCCCTTGTGGCCTAAAATGCCTCGGCGTTTTATGATGGGTGCTGGAAAACTAAACTCCTGGCGAAAGGTTTTTGATGAGTGCAAAAGAGGTTTCGGCGTCGGTGGTTTGTCCCGGTTGTGGTGTGGCTTTTGTCTGTGGTGTGACGGCGGGGCTGGCGACGTGCTGGTGTATGGAGAAGCCTATTGGTTTGCCGATAACAGAGGCCGATGGCCGCTGTTATTGCGCGGCGTGTTTGGCGCAGCGGGTCAGCGCGGCGGGACGTTCATTAGCGCCGGAAGCTTGAGGATGGCGGCGCGGTTGCTCCACGAAAAACATTTTTCGGCGGCGTGTTGCCAAGGGAGCCAGCACTGATTGCGGTGTTCGTTTGGCGCGAGGCGAACACGATGCGCTTGAGGAATTTCAAGGGAGAAAACATGCTCAGTGTTTTGGCTGACGCCGGGCGCATAACGATGCCGCCATTCGGCAAATATCTCGAAATTGTTGGTGGTCTGCCAGTCTTTGAATTCAGCGAGATCAGCCATAATTCCGGTTTCTTCGGCCACTTCGCGCTGCGCTGTTTCGATCAAACTCTCGGTGTGCTCTACGCTGCCGGTGACTGATTGCCAGTAACCGGGGTGCGCCGCCCGTTCAAGCAAAAGCACTTGAAGGTCGGGCGTGTAAATGACAACCAGGACTGAAACGGGGCGCTTGAATTCAGTCATTTTTATGAACGAAACGTCGGAGAAGACGGGGCGTCATGAAATTTAGAGGCGGTGGGCGTGGATCCTTTAGCCCTTGGTGATCTCAACCTGAGTGTCAACTTTTTGCCGCAGGCGAATATGTAATTCACGCAATTGCTTTTCATCCACCGCGCTTGGGGCGTCGGTGAGTAGACACTGAGCGCGTTGGGTTTTCGGGAAGGCAATAACGTCACGGATTGAGTCGGCGCCGGTCATCATGGTGACAATGCGATCCAGCCCGAACGCTACACCGCCATGCGGCGGCGCGCCGTAGTTGAGCGCGTCGAGCAGGAAGCCGAACTTGAGTTGAGCTTCTTCCTGACCAATTCCGAGGGCGTTGAAAACTTGTTTTTGTACGGCGGCACGGTGGATACGTACCGAGCCGCCACCCAGTTCCCACCCGTTCATGGCGAGGTCGTAGGCTTTAGCCAGACATTGGCCCGGAGCGGAGGTGAGCAATTCGAGATGTTCGTCTTTCGGGCTGGTGAAGGGGTGATGACAGGCAACCCAACGCTTGGCTTCTTCATCGTAGTCGAACATCGGGAAATCAACGACCCATAACGGTTCCCAAGCCTTGCCATTGAGATGCGCTTTTTCGTGGCCGATCTTGACGCGCAGTGCGCCAAGCGCGTCGTTTACCACCTTGGTTTTGTCGGCACCGAAGAAAATCAGGTCGCCCGATTGAGCGCCGGTGCGCTCGATGATGGTCTTCAGCGCGGCTTCGTGGAGGTTCTTGACGATGGGCGATTGCAGGCCGGTTTCGTTAAGTTGTGTCACGTCGTTGACCTTGATGTAAGCCAGCCCCTTGGCACCGTAGATGCCGACAAAGGTGGTGTAAGCGTCAATTTCGCTACGGGTCAGAGACGCTCCGCCGGGAATGCGCAGGGCCGCTACGCGACCGGTGGCGCTGTTGGCGACGCTGGCAAAAACTTTGAAGGACACCTCTTTGACGACATCGGTAATATCAACCAGTTCTAACGTGACGCGCAGATCCGGCTTGTCGGAGCCATAACGCTGCATGGCCTCGGTGTAAGTCATGCGCGGGAAGGGATTGGGCAGATCAACATTAATCGCTTCTTTAAACACATAACGGATCAGGTTTTCCATAATCCCGGTGATCTCGGTCTCGTTCAGGAATGAGGTTTCGATATCTACCTGAGTAAATTCGGGCTGGCGATCAGCGCGCAGATCCTCGTCACGGAAACAACGGGTAATTTGGTAGTAGCGGTCGAATCCGGCAATCATCAGGAGTTGTTTGAATAACTGCGGCGATTGCGGTAGCGCAAAGAATTGCCCGGCATTAACGCGCGATGGAACCAAGTAATCGCGGGCGCCTTCTGGCGTGCTCTTGGTAAGCATCGGCGTTTCGATGTCAATGAAACCGGCATCGTCGAGAAAGCGGCGAAAAGCGCGTGCCGTTTTATAACGGAGCTGCATGTTTTTCTGCATCTGCGGACGACGCAGGTCAATGACCCGGTGCAACAGACGAACATTTTCGGAAAGGTTTTCGTCATCCAGTTGAAAGGGTGGAGTGACCGACGGATTCAATACCTCGATTTCGAGGCAGAGAATTTCAATTTCGCCGCTCGGCATGTTGGGATTGACGGTGCCCGCCGGGCGCGCACGTACTTTGCCGGTGATTTTGAGGCAGAATTCATTGCGAATGGATTCGGCAATCGCAAACATTTCTGGACGGTCTGGGTCGCAGACAATCTGGGCCAGACCTTCGCGGTCGCGTAAATCAATGAAAATGACGCCGCCGTGGTCGCGACGGCGATGTGCCCAGCCGCAGAGTGTGACGTCCTGGCCGATATGTTGAGAATTAACTTGACCACAATAATGAGTTCGCATGCTGTATCCGGGGTTACAAAGGTTTGTCTTTGGGAGCGACGGTGAGAGGCGGGTGTCG
>CAIWVX010000105.1 GCA_903916205.1 uncultured beta proteobacterium | reverse complement strand
TCAATCGTTGGCAGCACGGGGCCAACTGACGGCCTACGAAGACAACAATAAACACACCGGCACGGATACCCCCCTCCCCGAAACCGACCCCGCTTGGCACGCCTTTGCCGAGTCGATTCGCTCTTGGGTGGGGGCCACGGCTTCAGGGGAAGCTTCCGTCCTCTCCGCCGACGATGCGCTCATGTCTGACCGAGTGTTGCCCCTGCCGCAAGCCTTGCGACAGGCCCTGGCGCGCAACCAATGGGATGCCGATGTGCTTAACCGTTACGAAACTGTCGCCCAGCAAGAGTTTCCGCTGGAGACCCGGCTGTGGCGTTATTTACAGACCTTGCAATCCACCTCATCAAGCGAGAGCGAGCGCGATCGCGCCAAACAAGCTGTGCAAGCTTGGCTGGGGACTGAGACTCGCGCACCCACTCAAGACAATCCATCATGGGTGCATTACTTGAATCAGCAGTGGCAGGCCTTGAATGCTCGCACCGACGCAGCGCTGACCGCTGGCACGGAATGGCTCAAGAACTTGCTGGATCGGTATCAACCTTTGCCAGCACCGTTATTCGTGTGAAGCACTCCGATTCAAAACGCCAGTCAACGTTGGGGTGCCCGTCTGATGCTTAATCCGACGACCGAAAGGAACTACACCTCATAGCGCTTTCTGGCATTACCCCCGTTTAACCCAGTCAATTAACCCGCCCCACTCGGCCATCCGCTATAATGCGGCGCTTTCTTGCAACGCATCCATCCGCTCCTCGTGCCTCAGTCCAAACTGGTCTCTGAATCGCCGGCTGTTTTATTGTCGGCGGCCCTGCCCTTATTTAAGGTCGGCGAACGCACGTCACTCCCGCCCTTCACCGGTTCGGCTGATGCGCTGCATATTGCCCAATTGGCGACCCACAATGGACAACTTCTCGCGGTATTGACGGCAAGTGCCAATGACGCGCAGCGTCTGCTTGATGAAATTCCGTGGTTCGCTCCTAACTTGCGCGTGCGCTTGCTGCCGGACTGGGAAACGCTGCCTTACGATAGTTTTTCGCCGCACCACGACCTCATTTCGGAACGTTTGGCGACGCTCTACAGCGTTACGCGTGGCGAGTGTGATGTGCTGCTGGTTCCGGCCTCAACCGCCGCCTATCGTTTTTTGCCGCCCGCTTATCTCGCGGCTTACACCTTTTTTCTGAAACAGGGCGAAAGGCTTGATGCCGAGGCCTTCCGCGCCCAACTCACGCTCGCCGGCTATACGCATGTCACGCAGGTGGTTGCGCCCGGTGAGTATTCGATTCGCGGGGGGCTGGTTGATCTTTTTCCGATGGGTTCGGTGCTGCCTTTCCGGCTTGATCTGTTCGATGACGAAATCGAAAGCATCAAAACCTTTGACATTGACACCCAACGCACACTGTACCCGGTGCCTGAAGTTCGCTTGCTCCCGGCCCGAGAATTTCCGCTTGACGACAAGGGGCGTGCGCGTTTCCGCCAGCGTTTCCGCGAGCTCTTTGAAGGCGATCCAGCTAAATCTGGAATTTACAAAGACGTCTCCAACGGCATTCCCTCGGCGGGTATTGAATACTGGCTGCCGCTGTTTTTTGCAGAAACCGCCACGCTTTTTGATTATTTACCCAAAGACTCGGTGCTTTGCTTGCACAACGATGTCCCCGAAGCGCTGCGATCGTTCTGGCGCGAGGCTCAGTCACGTTACAACATGCTTTCGGGCGAGAAAAGTCGCCCGCTCCTGCCACCGGCTGACCTCTTTCTAACCGAAGAAGCGTTTTTCATTGCCGCCAAACCGTATGCCCGACTGATTCTCGCCGCGAACTTAACTACGAACACAGAAGCAGAAACCGACGCCAACCGACCCTCCCATCCCCTGCCACCGCTGGCCATTGAACGCCGTGCCGAGAATCCGTTAACCCGGTTAAGCGCCTTTATCGCGGGCTTTGCTGGCCGGGTGTTGCTGCTCGCCGAATCGCCTGGGCGACGCGAAACGCTGTCCGGCCTGTTTGCCGAATACGGCTTGAAACCCGACAGTAGCGTCGATCTGGCCGGGTTTCTCAGCAGCACCAGCACACTGGCGCTAGCCGTTGCCCCGCTGCATGACGGTTTTCTTCTCGCGCCAAACGCCGCACGGTCAACGCCGCTGGCCTTCATCACTGAATCCGAGCTTTATGCCGGTAGCCCATCGCGCCGTTCACGCCATGCCACGCAACGCAAAGCGTCGCTCGACAACTGGCTGCGCGATTTAACCGAGCTTAAGGTGGGCGATCCGGTGGTGCATGAACAACACGGCATTGCTCGTTATCGAGGGCTGGTGCATCTTGATCTCGGCGAAGGCGACATGGAGTTTCTTGAACTCCACTACGCCAATGAAGCCAAGCTTTACGTGCCGGTTTCGCAACTGCACCTGATCTCACGTTACTCGGGTTCTGACCCCGAAACCGCGCCGCTGCACTCGCTCGGCACCCAGCAATGGGAAAAAGCCAAACGTCGCGCCGCGCTACAGGCCCGCGACACGGCGGCTGAGTTGCTCTCGCTTTACGCCTTGCGTGCGGCACGCAAAGGCCACGCCTTCGAGTTCACCGCGCACGATTACGATGCCTTTGCCGACGGCTTTGGCTTCGAGGAAACCACCGATCAAGCGGCGGCCATCAACGCCGTGATTGATGACATGAAATCGGGCAAACCGATGGATCGCCTAGTCTGTGGCGATGTCGGCTTCGGCAAGACCGAAGTGGCCCTGCGTGCTACGTTCTGCGCCGTTTCTGGCGGCAAGCAGGTGGCCGTGCTGTGTCCGACTACCCTACTCTGCGAACAACATTTCCAGACCTTTAGCGACCGCTTTGCCGACTGGCCGGTGAAGATCATCGAACTCTCGCGCTTTCGCACCACCAAGGAGACGACACAGTCGCTCAAGGAACTCGCGGACGGTAAGGTCGACATCGTTATCGGCACCCACAAACTGCTACAGAACGACGTGAAATTCACTAATCTTGGCCTCGTGGTGATTGACGAAGAACACCGTTTTGGCGTGCGCCAGAAAGAAGCCTTGAAAGCCCTACGTGCCGAAGTCGATGTGTTAACCCTGACTGCCACGCCGATTCCACGCACGCTCGGCATGTCGCTCGAAGGCTTGCGCGACTTTTCGGTGATCGCCACCGCGCCGCAAAAACGGCTGGCGATCAAGACCTTCGTTTCGCGCACCTCCGACGGACTCATCCGCGAAGCGTTGCTGCGCGAATTCAAGCGCGGCGGACAGGTGTATTTCCTGCATAACGAAGTCGACACCATCGAAAACATGCGCGACAAGCTGACCAAGCTATTGCCCGAAGCACGGATTGTAGTCGGCCACGGTCAGATGAACGAGCGCGAGCTGGAACGCGTGATGCGCGACTTCACCCAACAGCGCGCTAACTTGCTGTTGTGCACCACCATCATCGAAACCGGCATCGACAACCCGCACGCCAACACCATCATCATCAACCGCGCTGATAAATTCGGTCTGGCCCAATTGCACCAATTGCGTGGCCGCGTCGGGCGCTCGCACCATCAGGCCTACGCTTATTTGCTGACACACGGTGACGTCGATGGTACCTCGGGTTTGACCAAACAAGCCAAGCAACGTCTTGAGGCGATTCAGATGATGGATCAGCTCGGCGCAGGATTTTATCTCGCCATGCACGATCTGGAAATTCGCGGTGCCGGTGAAGTGCTGGGCGAAAATCAGTCCGGCGTGATGCAGGAAATCGGCTTCAACCTGTTTACCGAAATGCTCAATCGCGCCGTTTCTTCGCTGAAGCAAGGCAAAGAACCGGATCTCATGCAGCCGCTTGGCATCGCCACCGAAATCAATCTGCACACCCCGGCCCTGCTGCCCAACGACTACGCACCGGACGTGCACGAACGGCTGACGCTGTACAAGCGGCTAGCCAACGGTCATGCGCTCGACGACATTACTGCCATGCACGAAGAACTGATTGACCGCTTTGGCGAACTGCCGCCGCAAGCCCAGTCGCTGCTCGACAGTCATCGCCTGCGCCTGCTGTGCAAGCCGCTCGGCATCATCAAACTGGACGCCACCGCCGAGCAGATTGTGGTGCAATTTGAACCCAATCCGCCGATTGAACCGATCCGCATCATCAACCTGATTCAAAAGGATCGAAACTACAAGCTCGCCGGACAGGATAAACTGTCGCTTAAACGGCAATGCCCAACGCTCGCCGAGCGGGTAGCGGCGGTCAAGGACTTACTGAAACAACTGACACCATGAACCACCCAGACAAAACCAATCTCAACACCCCCGACATCGAGAACGTCAACGTCATCGATTTCGACCCCATGCCTTCGCCCGAGGAAATCCACGCCCGCGTGCCGCTCTCGCCAAAGGTCGCCAACACCGTGATGCAAGGACGAGAAGCCTTACGCAATATTCTCGACCGCACCGATAAGCGTCTATTTGTCGTGGTCGGGCCGTGCTCGATTCATGACCCGGTGGCGGGCCTCGAATATGCCCGTCGTTTGAAAACGCTGGCCGACGAAGTGAGCGACACGCTGGTTCTGGTGATGCGCGTCTATTTTGAAAAACCGCGCACCACCACCGGCTGGAAGGGCTACATCAACGACCCGGACATGGATGACACCTTCCTGGTCAACAAAGGCATGGAAAAGGCCCGCTGTTTCCTGCGCGATGTGGCTGAAATCGGCCTCCCCGCCGGAACCGAAGCCCTCGACCCGATTGCCCCACAATTTCTCGGCGACCTGATTACCTGGACGGCCATCGGCGCACGCACCACCGAATCACAGACGCACCGTGAAATTTCATCGGGATTATCGACGCCGGTTGGCTTTAAGAACGGCACCAATGGCGATGTTGGCATCGCCGTCAACGCCATTCTCTCAGCCTCGCGGCCACACAGTTTTCTCGGCATCAACGGTCAAGGACGCACGTCCATTGTGCGCACCCGAGGCAACCCGTACGGCCATATCGTGCTGCGCGGCGGCGATGGCCGCCCCAATTACGACACGGTGTCGGTTTCGATGGCCGAAGAGGCGCTGAAAAAAGCCAAGCTGGCCGCCAATATCGTGGTCGACTGCTCCCACGCCAACAGCGCCAAAAACCCAGAACTGCAACCGCTGGTCATCGCTGACCTCGTGCATCAGGTGCGCCTCGGCAACCGCTCGCTGGTCGGCATGATGATCGAATCGAATCTGGAAGCCGGTAATCAGCCCATCCCGGCGGATCTTTCACAGCTTAAATACGGCTGCTCAGTCACCGACGGCTGCGTCGACTGGAACACCACCGAAAAAATGTTGCGCGACGCGGCGGCTCTGCTACGCGACGTGCTGCCGCAACGAAATCAGTAAGCTTCATCTCAAACGGAAAGCACGGAGACACAGAAAACACAGAGAAACACATTGATTACTCAGCACCTACTCGGCACCTACTCGCCACGTACTCGCCACGTACTCGATCTGCAAGCCAATATATACGTTCACCTTCAGCCCGTAGGGTGTGCAACTTGTTGCGCACGCTGACGCTCAAAATGAACGGTGCGCAACGCTTCGCGTTTCACACCCTGCGCATGGGAACGTCAACGACGTGGGCTTGATGAACGGCTGATTAATTACAATTGCTTATTCTCCGTGTTCTCCGTGTTACAAGCGCTTTCGACTTTCTCCTGGAGAATCAATTGACTACCACCCTCCCCCTGATCCGCCCTTTTACCGGCCTACGTCCGCGTAGCGAACAGGCCGCCGCCGTTGCGGCACCGCCTTACGACGTGCTATCCAGTGACGAGGCGCGGGTGCGTGTAGCGGGCAAACCCTACTCTTTCCTGCATATTTCTAAAGCCGAAATTGATCTGCCGCCGGATGTGGATCACTTTGCGCCGGAGGTTTATGCCAAGTCGGCTGAAAATCTGCAAAAGATGATCGCCGCCGGAGTGCTGTTCCGTGATGCCAAGCCCTGTTATTACGCCTATCGCTTGGTGATGGGCACGCACACGCAAACCGGCCTGATTGCCGCCGCCTCGGTGGCCGCCTACGACGCCAACCGCATACGCAAACACGAATTCACCCGCCCGGACAAAGAAGACGACCGCGTGCGCCAAATTGAAGCGCTCAATGCACAAACCGGCCCGGTGCTGCTGGCCCACCCCGACAGCGACGAAGCCGAGCGCCTGATTGCCGCCGCCACCACCCGCGCACCCATCATCGACATCACCGCCGATGACGGCATTAAGCACACCCTCTGGCTGATTGACGACGCCAACGCCATTGCGCGCATCAGCGCCGTTTTTGACGCCCTAAACAGCCTCTACATCGCCGACGGCCACCATCGTTCGGCCGCCGCGTCACGCGTGGCAGCGGCACGCCGTGGCCAAGGTGCGCCAGACTCAGCGGAATACTTCCTGACGGTTATTTTCCCCGCCCGACAAATGCACATCCTCGACTACAACCGTGTGGTGCGCGACCTCAATGGACTCTCGCCTGACGCCTTCCTCAAAGCCGTAAGCGAGTGTTGCCGCGTCACGCCCTCAAGCACTCCGGTCAAACCGGAACGCAGCGGCATTTTTGGTTTGTACCTTGAAGGACGCTGGTATCAATTAGTCATTCGCCCCGAACTCGTTCCCTTGCAAGACCCGGTTCGGCGCCTCGATGTCTCGGTGCTTTCTGAACAAATTCTCGATTCGATTCTCGGCATTGCCGACCTGCGCCGCGATACGCGCATCGACTTTGTCGGCGGCATTCGTGGCCTGCCGGAGCTTGAACGACGGGTCAATAGCGGTGAAATGGCAGCGGCTTTTTCACTCTTCCCGACGCCAATGTCCGAACTGATGTCCGTTGCTGACGCCAATGAAATCATGCCACCGAAATCGACCTGGTTTGAACCCAAACTGGCGGATGGCCTCGTTTCACACGTTCTCGACTAAAATTTCTCGGATGAACGAGGAGGTGGAGTCGCACAAACCGGCTCCGCCTAACGACTTCGGCCTAAGCCGCGTTCTATCGGATTAACATCGACTCGCCGAGTTGAGGCGTTTTTGAAGGTAGTCAGCCAACCCCTGGGTGCCATCTTCGATCATATCCAGCACCAAATCAAAACCCTCACCGCGCCCGTAGTAAGGGTCTGGCACTTCGGCCACTTGAAAACGGCGGGCATAGGCCATAAACAAGCCCAAGCGATCCCCATGTTCTGGCGGACAAATCTCTCGAAGCGATTCAAGCGTTTGCCGATCCATCGCCAGAACAAAATCAAAATAACCCAGATCCTGCGGCAATACTTTGCGGGCACGAATCCGCGACAAATCATAGCCGCGACGCTCCGCCGCGTGCTGCGCACGTCGATCCGGCGCTTGACCGGTGTGGAAAGAGTTGGTTCCTGCGGAGCTGACCTCCACCCTATTTTCAAGCTTTCGGGCGTGCAACACCTGCGAAAAAACGCCTTCTGCGGTTGGCGAACGGCAGATATTGCCCATGCAGACAAATAAAACTTTAATCATTACCTTTGCATTCAATCTGTTATAACAAACTTACCCATCACATGAAAAACTAAAACAGCCTATTGCGCACCACTATAATCAGAGAGTTACCGACTCATTTTGGAGAGCGAGATTAACGTGTCGGCACCCGTTTTTTATCTCACCTTGGCGAAAACCTCGGTTGGATGAAGCGCCCGTTCCACATTTACCACCATTTCCTCAATACACGCAAGAGGGATAAGTTGCTCGGGATAGGGTGCTCGTGTTCATCGTTGGCTCCGTAATGTGATTGACGACACCACCTGAACGCGCTGTTCGATCAGTAAACCAAGCGATTGATTGATCATTTTTCATCTTCAAAACACTGGTTGCCGTTGTGCCACACTGATAAACTGATCGACTTATGCCAAGCCAATCAGAACACTCAAAATGAAGCGCTGCGTTGTCGGAAGATACTCGTGCATTGCTGTGCGTCATTCGGGATACAAAACCCAAGACGCTGACCGAGCTGGCCGCGCTAGGTGCCCAACCTCTCGCGTACTCTCCGAATGATGGAGAGTTATGGACTGGTTGAGCTCAAGCGCAATGTGCGGGAAATCGAGCCGATTACACGAGCCACGGATTTTCTGGTGGTTCTCGATTCACCACAAGCGGAGCAAGAATGAAATTTGAGGTGTATTGCGATGAGGCTAACCCGGATGTCCTGACATCTGCGAATCCGCGTGCGCGTTACCTCATGATCGGCAGCTGAAAGCCAACTTCATGACTTGCTACCAGGCAGATAACAGCATCAGAAAGATAAGGATGTCGCCGGTATGGTCCAAGGCGGCTTGCCTCCATCTGCTCGGAGGGACACCTTGATCGTGAGCCGAAAAAAACAAAGGCCGCTGATTCGCTACGCGGGTTCAGCGGCCGAGACCTCGATTGGTTCAAAGCCGATAGGCAGTGAACTCAGCGCACAATTCTATCCTTGGTGCAACCCTTGTCAAGTCAAGCTCAAGCACAAGCGCAAGCACTACAAATCCCAGCCAGAGGGATCGGGCAATGGCGACGCCGGCGATTAAACCATCCGAGCAGGCCCATTTGGACTTGCCGGATGGGCGGAGGCTGGAGTTCGAGATTCGCTCTTCAGCCAAGGCGCGTTCGCTTCGCCTGAAAATCAGCGCCCGTGACGGACTGGTAGTCATCGCTCCGGCATGACTTTGTCGGGCAAAAAGTTGCAGGCTGAAGGCGATTTCCAATCTGCGTTACAAGCAGAAAATGCCCGCCTGATTTCACTCTTGGAATCACATGGCATCGAATGGCGTTTGCCGCCCGAACCTGTGGCACATGCTTCTGAACCAGAGTCATCACGTTTTTCTACCGCCGAAAAAATAGCGCTATTTCGTCGGCTATTTCGCGGCCGCACGGATGTCTACCCGATCCGATGGGAAAGTAAGACCACTGGCAGGAGTGGCTACACCCCAGCCTGTGGCAATGAGTGGCTGGCCGGTGTTTGCGAAAAGCCGCGCATCAAATGCGGAGAATGCAATAACCGTCTACTGATTCCGCTGTCAGATCAGGTGATCTACGAGCACCTTGCCGGCAAACGGACGGTCGGCGTCTATCCACTACTGGCCGACGACAACTGCCATTTTCTCGCTGCTGATTTCGACGAAGCGGAATGGCGGGATGACGCCAAGGCGTTTTGCCAGTCGTGCCACGAGTTGGGCGTGCCGGTTGCACTTGAGATATCGCGCTCTGGCAAAGGTGCGCACGCATGGGTTTTCTTCACTGGCAGCGTATCGGCGCGTGATGCGCGCCGACTCGGCACCGCCATCATCAGCCACACCTGTGCCCGCACTCGCCAACTGAAGCTCGAATCCTATGACCGTCTGTTCCCGAATCAGGACTCAATGCCCAAAGGCGGTTTCGGCAATCTCATTGCGCTCCCGCTGCAAAAGCATCCGCGTGAGCACGGATGCAGCGTGTTCGTGGACGGTGATTTGCAGCCTTACCGGGATCAGTGGACGTTCCTGGCTTCCATCCTGCCAATGCCAGCACACGATATCGAGCCCACCATTCTCAGGGCGACGGGTAACGCACACCCGCTCGATGTGACCTTCATCGATGAGGAAGATCAAAAGGAACCGTGGAAGCGATCTTCATCTGTCAACAAAAAGCTGGTCGGACCGATGCCAAAGTCGCTCACGGTGACGCTGGCCAACCTGATCTATTTCGAAAAAACACAACTGCCGCAGTCGCTGGCTAACCGGCTGATTCGTTTGGCGGCGTTCCAGAATCCCGAGTTTTACAAGAAGCAGGCGATGCGTTTCTCAGTGTGGGATGAACCTCGCGTAATCGGCTGCGCCGAGAATTACCCCAATCACATCGCGCTTCCGCGCGGCTGCCTGGATGCCGCGCTGGAACTACTCCGTGACAACGCTATTGGTTGCGAGCTAGTCGACGAGCGATATGCAGGTTCGTCGCTGGACATCGCGTTTGCCGGCACCTTACGTCTGGATCAAGAATTCGCCGTGGCCGCCATGCTTCACCACGACGCGGGCGTCCTTTGCGCGCCGACAGCCTTTGGCAAAACGGTGACGGCTGCCGCGATGATTGCGCGCCGTGGCGTCAACACGCTGGTGCTGGTTCACCGAAACGAACTACTCAAGCAATGGCAGGAGCGCTTGCAATCATTTCTGGGCGTAGGCAAGGGCGTAGTTGGCACCATTGGTGGCGGCAAGGCCAAGCCGACAGGCAAAATTGACATTGCGGTGATGCAATCGCTGTCGCGGCAGGGTGAAGTGAATTCACTGGTCGAAAACTACGGTCATGTGATCGTGGACGAATGCCATCACGTCGCCGCGGCGTCGTTCGATGCCATTCTGAAGCAGGCCAAAGCCAAATACGTCCTCGGCCTGACGGCCACACCGATTCGCCGTGATGGTCAGCAGCCGATTATTTTCATGCAGTGCGGACCTACTCGCCACACCGCAGCCAAGCCCACGGGTGCGCCGCATGATCTAGCGGTCACGCCGTGCACCTTGCATTCGCGAATTGATTTGCCGCAGGAAGCAGGGATTCAGGATGTATTCCGGCACCTTGCCGTTGACCAAGGCCGAACGGCCGCGATTGCCGCCGAGGTCATCAACGCCTATGGTAATGACCGAAAGGTGCTGGTGTTGACCGAACGTACCGAACACCTCGATGCCATCCAAGCCGCCCTGGACGGCAAGGTTTCTTCGTTGTTTGTCCTTCACGGGCGGGTAGCCAAGAAGCAGCGAGCCACACTGATCACGAAACTCAACGCGCTGCCGCCCGATGCCCCACGCGTTCTGATTGCGACCGGTAAACTGGTCGGCGAAGGATTTGATCACCCCCCGCTCGACACGTTGGTGCTGGCAATGCCTGTTTCATGGAAGGGAACGTTGCAGCAATACGCTGGCCGACTACACCGCGAGCACGCCACCAAGGCCGATGTACGCATCATCGATTTCGTCGATACCGGTCACCCGGCGTTGCTGCGGATGTGGGATAAGCGCCAACGTGGATACCGGGCAATGGGATACAGAATTGCAGGATGATCTCAGCGAACCGCAGACACCCGCAGCGTTATTCATTGGAATCTGACTTGTGTCATTCCGTAAACCAGGGTGCCATATGATTTGTTGCCCATTCGAAATGAAGAGTCATGTGGAGTAAGACGTACAGCAAGAAAGTAACCGGCGTTCAAGCGGTGGAGGTGTGGGGTATCCATGCGACCCGCAGAACTAACCGTCATTGCGCGTCTGCTCAACCCAGATCAGCTTCTGTGCATCGAATCCCAATGCCTTGACCCGGCTAAGCAGTTGCTCGCGACGATCCGCCGCCAGATGCTTGTCCTTCGCCAGAATCCAAAAGTAGTCGCGGTCGGGGCCGACGACCATCGCCCAACGATAGTTTTGCTGGTCGAGCGCAACCACGTGGTAGCCGCCATAGAAGGGCCAAAAGAACGAAACTTTCAGTGAAGCCCGGTCGGATTCACCGATAAACAAGGCGCGCCCTATTGCCTGACGCCAGTCGCCTTTATGGCTGTCGTAGCCCCGGTTGATCACTTCAACGCTACCATCGGCCTGCAGGCGGTAGGTCGCGTTCACGTCGCTCAGACCGCGTTCGAAGGCGTGGTCGAGACGTGCTATTTCGTACCACTTGCCCGCATAACGATGGATATCGAAGGGGGTAACCGCCGTCATGCCGTCAGGCGGCGTGGTGGAACAGGCGCTGAGTCCTAGCAGCAAAACAAAAAACACGGAAACCCGTTGAATGGCCGGCCAGCCAAAGGAAGTGTGGCGTAAATCGAAAAATGAAAACATGGTTTGTCCCGAATAAAGGTGGATAACATTCGCCCTATTAAGTTCAAATCGGCGTAAGGACTCCGTCCACCGGTTCCGTCACTCCCGCTTCCGGGGCTTTCGATGAGCTGATCGACGACGATGGACAATCAGACCTTGAACTATCCGTATTAACACACGAAAAATAACAGAATTTTCTGTCTTTTGGTGTAACTTATGGTTATGGAATAAAGCACGACAAACTTGCAGTCATTGCTCACGGCGCTTACAGAAGCTAAGCTGACGGAACATCATAAGCCGCCAAAAATTGAAGAATAAAGGAAACACTCCGTGCGTTTACTACATACCTCTGACTGGCATCTTGGCCAGAATTTTTATCAATTTGAACGGTGTTATGAACACGAACGCTTTCTCGCTTGGTTGCTGGATACCCTCGAGCAAGAATCGATTGACGGGCTATTGATTGCCGGGGATGTGTTTGACAGCAGCAATCCGTCTTCTGCCGCGCAAAACCTGCTTTATCGTTTTCTGACTGAGGCACGGCAACGGGTGCCCCATCTGAAGATGGTGCTGACGGCGGGTAATCATGATTCTCCCGGGCGGCTAGAGGCTCCAGCACCTTTTCTATCGTTGTTTGAAGCCAAGGTGGTTGGTCATATTAGCCGTGACGAATCCGGCATTAAACTCGATGAGATCGTTACACCACTCAAAAATAAGGAAGGGAACATCGTCGCTTGGTGCATCGCTATGCCTTTTTTGCGACCCAGTGATGTTCCCCGAATAGAGGGGGCCGCCGACCCGTATATGGCCGGCATCGAGGCACTCTACCGTCAGGCATTCGAGGCGGCACAAAGCCTACGAAAATCGGGGCAAGCGATCATCGCGATCGGTCATTGCCATATCACGGGGAGCAAGACTTCCGATGACTCCGAGCGGCGTATCGTCATAGGGGGGTCAGAAGCCCTTCCGGTCACCGTATTTGATGCGTCGATTGCCTATGTGGCGTTAGGACATCTCCATTTGGCGCAAAGCATCGGTGACGACCCAACGCGGCGCTATTCAGGAAGCCCGCTACCCATGTCGTTCTCCGAACTCCATTACCCACACCAAGTCGTTGTCTTCGATCTTGAGGGAGAGTCCGCGATAAATATCCGAAATATTCGTGTGCCACGGAGCATCGATTTGTTGAAAATTCCAGCCTCCCCGGCGTCCCTCGAAGCAGTAACGGATGCGCTTTTGGCACTCGCGTTACCGGAACGTCCCGAGGTGGAATGGCCTTATTTACAGGTTCGGGTGCGGCTCACGCAGCCCGAGCCGACATTGCGTTCACAAATCGAAGCGGCACTTGCGGGTAAGCAGGTACGTCTGGCGCGTATTGAAACCACTTATGCCCGCAGCGAGGCCACAAATGGGGCACCGGCGAGTTCTGTCGATGAGCTGAACTCGCTTGAACCCAGTGATTTTTTTGAACGGCTTTACCGCCACCGATACCACGAAACGGTCCCGAGCGAGCTCATGACGGCGTTTAACGAACTGGTTCATACCACCCAAGAAGCGAGTGCCTGAACATGAAAATTCTTGCTATCCGCGGTAAGAATCTCGCCTCGCTGTCGAATAAATTCGAGGTCGATTTCCAGAGCGAGCCTTTGGCCTCTGCCGGTATTTTTGCCATTACGGGGCCTACTGGTGCGGGGAAGAGCACCTTGCTCGACGCGCTCTGCCTTGCCCTGTACGAACGCACGCCGCGTCTGGCCCGAGCAACAGCACGCACGGAAAATGTCCCTGACGTGGGCGACAACGGAATAGCGCAATCCGACCCCCGCACAATTCTCCGGCGTGGTGCGACAGAGGGCTTTGCCGAAGTCGATTTCGTTGGGAGCGATGGCATCGCCTACCGTTCGCGCTGGATGATTCGCCGGGCACGTAATAAAGCGGATGGGAAATTGCGAAACAGTGAAGTTTCTTTGCACCGTTTGTGCGATTTGCAAGTGCTAGGAGACCATCGCAAGACGGAAACGCTCAAGTTAATTGAAGAGAAGATTGGGCTAAATTTTGAGCAATTCACTCGCGCCGTGCTTCTGGCCCAGAATGATTTCGCTACCTTTCTGAAAGCTTCAGACGACGAGCGAGCCGAATTACTGCAGACACTCACTGGCTCTGAAACCTTTGCGAAAATATCGAAACAAGCCTTTACGCGGATGCGCTGGGAAAACGAGCAACTGGACCGCATACGGGAGCAGTTAAAGGGCGTGGCACCGTTGGCCCCCGATGCGCGTGCCGAGAAAGAAACGAAACTAAAGCAAAGCCGCGAACAGCAGAAAACCTTGCAAACCGCCCAAGCGCTGACGGAAGCACATCTGCGTTGGCATGAGCAGTTAGCGAAATTCAAGGGCGCGGAAACCCTAGCGAATAAAGCTTTAGATACCGCAACCGCTGCGCGCATGGCCGCTGAACCCCGTTATCAGAACCTTACTCGTATTGAGCAGGTTCAGCCTGCCCGTCCTTTGTTTGCTGAACGTGAACGAATCACACAGGAAATCGCTACGACCGAAAAAACGCTCGAGGAACGCCAGAAGGAATGCTTGGCGGCGCAGCAACGCACGGAAACTCGTCAATCCGAGGCTGAATTGGCCGCAAAGCAACTTGCTCAGGCGGAGGAAGCGAAGACCACGGCGAAACCACGCGTCGATTCAGCCAAAGCGCTCGATGCCAAAATTATGGCGCTCACCCCGCAATTTCAAGTAGCCGTCAAGGCTCGAGACGACGCAGCGAAGCACCACCTTGATTCCACAACAACATGCAACGAGACAAAACAAACCTTGCAGCAAAGGGAGACGGCACGGGAGACCGGTGCGCGTTGGCTGTCTGAACGCGCGGACCAAAAAACACTGGCCGAAGGATGGCAACGCTGGGAAACCCTGTTTGCTCAAGCCATAGTGCAGCAAAACGAACACACAAAAATCTCGGGTCAAATTGTTGCGCTGAAAAAGAGTGACGGCAATATCTCCCGTTCTCTGCGCAAGACTCAAACCGAATACACCGCACATGTGACAGCCCATGCCGCAGCCCAGGAAACACTGGCAAAGCAGACGACGGCTTGGAAATCGTTTGATGTCGACGCAATGGCGAAACGTAAGCAGCAACTGGACGTACGCCGAGAGCAGTTGACTACAGGAGAAAGACTTTGGACGACGTTGGTCGAGTTACAGCTAGGCCATCGCCAAATGGAAGCACAACAGCAAACTCTCACCGCGACGGTTGCGCAGTGCGAGACCGCTCTGGCAACTTTTGCACAGCAAAAACCAGCTCTGGAACGGGAATGTTCCCTTGCGGAAAGTACCTATAACCTCGCTCAACTGGCCGCCAGCGAGCGTGCAGAGTCGATGCGTTCTTTGTTGCAGCCCGACGCGCCGTGTCCTGTTTGCGGTGGCCTCGAACATCCCTACGTGACGCACTCGCCGCAGGCCGACGCCCTACTCAAGGCGCTGTCTGACCGTCTGGAGGAGCGTCGAAAAGCACTGGCGAGCGTGTTGGAAAATAATGTTGCACGGACGACTGAACGTGACGGCGCGCAGAAACAACGCGTACAACTTGAAAAAGATTTGACAGCGAGTAAGCGCAAAGTGACTGAACAACAAGAATGTTGGGCGACACTTCCAATATGCGCTGAAGTGACGGCTATAGAAGAAAGTACGCGTCCCGATTGGTTTGCTGAACAACTCGCTACGGTCAAGACGGCACTGGAGCGGCAAGACCAAGAGGAAAAAAGATACCGGGAGGCGACAAGAAATAAAGACTTAGCCCAAGACGCACTCAACCAAGCACAAAAGACGCTTGAAACCACGAAAACGGCTCTGAATAACTTAGAAACAGAACAGAAAACCATCCAGCAAGCCCTTGAATCGGCAATGCAGCGATGTGGCGAACTCGAAAAGCAACGGGATGAAACGTTGGTGACGCTCGACGGGGCTTTCGCGAACACGCTTTGGCGTAACGATTGGCAGGTAGATCCTGAAGCGTTTGTTGTCGGTTGCCAGCGCAAGGCCGAAGCTTGGCTAGCTCAGCAAAAGCAGCTCACGGAATGCACTAACCAGATAAGTGCTTTGAAAATGGCCGTTGGTACGCAAACTGAGGTTTGCACCAAAGCCGAGGCCGATTTGAAGAAAGCGACAGCTCAACTTGAGGAACAAAATGTCGAACTGAAAAGCTTTCAGCGCGAACTTCATGGCATTTTCGATGGGAAGGCGATTAAGGACATTGAAGCCGGTCTTGAACACTCCATCGAGGAGGCCAAAGTTAAGCAGGCTCACTCGAAAAATGCGTTGGACAAAGCACAGGCTGAACGGACGCGATGGGATGAAGCGTTACGGCAAACGCAAGAACTTTTGGCAAAACATCAACAGGATTACAGCACAGCCAAGCAGCGTTTTGAAATTTGGCTTTCTGAATTTAATGCAAAGGCGAGTGATGTCCCTCTTACCGAACTCACTCTAAAATCTCTCCTAGGCTTTGATAGCGATTGGATTGAACAGGAGCGGAATGCCTTGCAACGATTGAATCAGGGCGTCGAGAGTGCGGTGGCCGTTCAAAAAGTGCAGAAGGCCGCCAGTGAAACCCACGAGAAAACCAAACCGACCGAGGAGAGCGAGGAGGTTCTGGCGATTGCACTGGCCAAGGCAAAGACAGAACTTACTACGGTTGCGGAGGCTATCGCGAACGTGCAGGCGGAGCTTGTGGGCGATGATGACCGGTTAAAACAATCCCAGGCCCTTCTTGAAATCATCGTGAAGCAGGAGAAAACGACACGGATATGGTCGCAATTGGGCGAACTCATCGGGTCGGCAGATGGAAAGAAATTCCGCAATTTTGCACAACAACTTACCTTGGACATCCTGTTAGGTTATGGCAATCGCCATCTGGAAAGTTTATCGCACCGCTATCGGCTCGAGCGCATTAAAGACAGTCTCGGGCTATTAGTCGTAGACCAAGATATGGGTGACGAAGTCCGCTCCGTGCATTCTCTCTCCGGAGGGGAATCCTTCCTAGTCTCACTGGCGCTGGCTCTCGGTCTGGCCTCGCTGTCGTCACACCGCGTCAAAGTTGAATCCCTGTTTATCGACGAGGGATTTGGCAGTCTGGATAACGAGTCGCTCCGAGTAGCGATGGATGCGCTGGACAACCTGCAGGCCCAAGGTCGCAAGGTGGGCGTCATCTCACATGTGCAGGAGATGACAGAGCGAATTGGTACGCGCATACAGGTCAATCGCCAGGCGGGTGGCGAGAGCCGAATATCGTTTGCATAGAAGCAGGTAATACAAAACATCCGTGTAGCTCACGTCATGAACTACACGTTCTGGATCATTCATCACCGGCACGTACTTCAAACGTCGCGAATTCGCCGACTATCGGGGATACGGTGGTTGTGACTTATGGAGATAGAATCAAACACGGCAAGCTTGCAGTCATTGCTCACAACGCTGACAGAGGCTAAGCTGACGCAAAATCATAGAAAGTCAAACGACATGAACCTGACTGAACACGCCTCGCGTATAGCGAAAGCGTCAAGCCAGTTGAGCTACGCCGCATCGAAACGCTAATTGTCGAACGTGAGTATTTTTCTGGAGCAACGGCATGACGACCTCCCCTGCTGAACTCGATTACCGTGCCGTGCGTGCTTGGGCGACGGGCCGCATGGTTTTTATTGAACTGACCGACGGTCGTCAGATCGGCTTTCCAGCGGATCGTTTTCGGCGACTGCACAATGCCGACAACGAACAACTCGCCGCAGTGACTTTGCGCCTCTCTGGAGCGTCCTTGCGCTGGGAAAACATTGACGAAGACATTACTGTGCGCGGCATCGTCGAAGGCCGATTCCAGCTTCCGCTACCCACTGATCGTATCACCGCTTGGCTCGAATTCCCCTTGCGTCACTCACCCGGATAAATGAACCTACTGGCATGAAAACACAAACTTTAGCATTACGGCTCAATTCCCCTGCCTTTCTTGGCGACGCCGCCCAATCCGGTACTTGGCGAACCCCACCTATCAAGGCGCTGTTACGCGAATGGTGGCGAATGGCCAGTGCGCAGAGTTTTGGCTATGACCATAAAACCATGCGCGAAGCAGAAGGCCTATTGTTTGGCAATGCTTGGCTGGAACCGAGTGAGAAGTTTTGCAAGAGCAAGGTGCGGATTGCACTGGCGCATTGGCACGAAGGAAAACCTGGCTGGGACTTCAAAGAAGCAAAAGTAACTCACCCGGAGGTGAAAGATCGCAACACGGGCAAAACGAAGCAGGTCGGTAGCCAACTCTACCTCGGCTACGGTCCGCTCATTTCTCAGCCAAGCGGCACCAAGCTGAAGAACAACGCCGCACTACAAGCCGATGAAACCAACAGCCTCGACATGGCCTACCCGGACACCCACCAGGAAATCATCAGCCAGACACTGTTACTGATTGACTGGTTCGGCACCTTTGGCGGTCGCTCCCGCAACGCCTGGGGTTCTCTGGCGCTGGGGCTGGAGGCGCTGACGCCGGATCATCCGCTGCTCAAAACAGTGGTTCGTGATCTGAAACAGTGTCTCAGTCTCGACTGGCCGCACGCCATTGGACGAGACACAAAAGGAACCTTGATCTGGGAAAGCCAAGAAACTTTCACAGACTGGAACTCCGCAATGACCTTCCTCGCCAAAGTGAAAATCGGTCTCCGTACAGATTGTCACTTTGTTGGCGGAGAACCCCATCCACAGCCCCAAGAAAGACATTTTCTTGCTTACCCTGTTACCCATCACAAGGTGGGCGCTAAAGATTGGGGCGGTGATGCTCGCATCGCCAATCAACTGCGCTTCAAACTTTTCCGCGACGCCTCTAAACAACTGCGTGCTCGTCTTTATCACACCCCGCACCGTTGCCCCTTGCCGGCACGCGGCATCGACGAACTTGCCGTCTGGCAAAAAATCCACACCTGGCTCGATCAGCAAAGTAGCCTGCAACGCCTCGGAGCAACACAATGAATAACGACAATACGGGCTGGCTCGCCAAGCTCGCCGCCTGGACGCACGACCCCGCTGAAAAAGCTCTCGTTTTAATGCGCGACCCGCTCGGGCATGAAGGCGGAACGGTGCGCGACTTGCGTGCCAAACTATTTCCAGACGGCCTACCCGCCGACATCAAAACGGCTATGAAACGCGCCGACCACTGGGCCGCTGCGGCGGATCGCCCCCAATTTGGTGCGGGCGGGCGTGACTACTGGGCACAAGTACGCTTTGACCAAAACCCGATACTCATCCACCCACTCTCAGGTGAAGAGTTTGACCTCAGCAAACTGGACGATATTGATCCGGCTCACATCAAAGCGCTTTCCGGGATGCATTTTGACGAACTCATCGTCAGCGAAAACGGCCAAATTGACCTCCGCAAAACCACGCTTAACTTCTGGCGTTTTGGGCCTGAGATCAAGTGCGAGCTGCCGACACTCTGGCAACTGCTACCCGCTGACACCCGCGTTCCCGATCACACCATCTGGTCGCATCTTGACCTGTCCAGTGCCTTCGCCAGCGCGTTTTGTGCCGACACCAACAATGACGCCGCGCTGCTGTCCATGAGTTTTGGTCCGGTGCAGGAATTCATCGCGGCGGCTCGCACCACCTCCGACCTGTGGGCCGGCTCGCACCTGCTCTCGCGCATCGCGTGGGAGGGGTTAAAAGTCATCGCCAGCAAAATCGGCCCCGATGCCGTGCTCTTCCCGCAACTCCGTGGCGTGCCACAGGTTGACCTCTGGCTTCGTGAAGAAATCGGCTTACCGAAAGAAAGTTTTTCCGCAGCCGAATGGGTTACTGAAAAAACCGATGCCAACCCGCTGTTCATGGCCGCACTACCCAACAAATTCGTCGCCATCGTTCCTGCTGGGCAAGCGGTCGCATTGGCCGAAGAAGTCACGTGCGCCGTACGTGACTGGGTAAAAAACACCGCACAATCCATGCTCGCCGAACTGCTGGAAAAAGCCCGCATCGACAACGCCCCCGATTTACCTTGCCATACTCAGCTTATCGAACAACTCTCCGGCTTCCCCGAAGTGCATTGGGCAACCGTCCCTTTTTCGCTGATCGCCAGTGATGTCAAAGGGAAAGCCCTGCCGGAACAGAATGCCCTAGCCGAAGCCTGTCGGCCATTCCTTGGTCAAGACAAAGTGCCCGGTTTCCTTAGCCGTCCCGTCTGGCGTGTGCTATCGAAGGAAATCGACATTGAAGGCGCACGATTCTTCACACCCAACCCCGGCGTGCTCTATCCGGCCATCTATGATCTGCTTGACCGTGTAGGTGCCGCCGCCAAAAGCGTGCGCCCGTTTACCCAAACCCGGCACGAAGGTTACCGCTGCGACCTCTCAGGCGAAGCCGAGTGGCTGACGACCGACCGCGCCCAACTCAAGCACGGAAAAACAGGTCGCAAGGATGCGCCGACCCTATGGAATGCCGCCGCCAAAGCCTTGCCCGGCCTGCTACGCAAAGGCGAACACCTCTCCGCGCTGGCGATGCTCAAGCGCCTGTGGCCGCAAACCTTCGTCCGCGAACTGCGCGAACTCAAAATTGATGTGCAGCGCTATGTCGTCTCAACGCATACCATGGCGCTTGCCACCTCGCTCGAAAGCTGGATTGATCGCGATGGCGGTAAAAATGCCCCGCCGTCATTGCTCAACGAAGCACGCACGCCGACGGCATTACCCCGCCGCCTGATGCGCCAACTTAACGGCAAATCAGCGACCACCCAGCAATTGGCCAGACGCTTACCGGCCTGGCTTGACGATGAGGATGAATCCATTAATCAGGACGAACGGCAGCGCCAGATCAAAGCGCTGTTTGGCGAAAAACCCGAAGCCTACTACGCCTTCATCATGATGGATGGCGACAAAATGGGGGCCTGGCTATCGGGCACCGAAGCCGATTACAACCTGCCTTACGGCAAAACTTGGCATCCACTGATTCGTGAAAAAGCCAAAGGCCGTTTCCCGCAGTTGGCGTCTTACCTCAACGCCGACCGCGCCGTATCCCCGGCCCGCCACATGGCTATTTCCGCCGCCCTCAACGGTTTTTCTTTGCACCTAGCGCGGCATGTGGTCGAAGATCTATGCAAAGGAAAGCTGATCTACGCTGGCGGCGATGACGTACTGGCCATGGTGTCAGTCGACGACCTGTTACGCGGCTTATTTCTGCTTCGCTTGGCCTATTCAGGCGTTTGGCCCGAGCAATCGGACGATCTTAACGAACTGCTAGGCACCCTGAACGAAAGAAAAATGGCCCGCCTCAAGCACGGCCACGCCATGTTGAACGGCAAACTCATCCGCCTGATGGGCCAAAAAGCCACGGCCTCAGCCGGGGCCATCGTTGCCCACCACCAAACACCGCTTTCCCGCGTATTGCGAGAATTACGCGCCAGCGAAAAACGCGCCAAGAACGAAGGTGGCCGAGATGCCTTCTCGATCAATCTGCTCAAGCGTTCTGGCGGCGCAGTACATCTCACTTTGCCCTGGCTGTCACCCGAAGCAAAATGGGAAACGGCACTCCAGGGCAGCCTGATGGAAACACCAATGGC
>CAIWVX010000104.1 GCA_903916205.1 uncultured beta proteobacterium | reverse complement strand
GTAGCTCAGTTGGTAGAGCGATACCTTGCCAAGGTATAGGTCGAGAGTTCGAGACTCTTCTCCCGCTCCATTTTCAAAGATGAGCTTCGGCAAAAGCTGTTCTGTGTTAATAACACCTCTCGTGAGGTAGGCGCGGCGCGATAGCAAAGCGGTTATGCACCGGATTGCAAATCCGTGTAGGTCGGTTCGACTCCGGCTCGCGCCTCCATGGTTGAGAAAACCTGGTTCAGGTAGGCCGCTAATCTAGTGCTCGCGAATTCAATGAGCCAATCATAATTACTATTGCCATATATGTATTCTTTGAGCGAGGTGCTCGACGAAGACGGCGATAGCGATTGTGGTGAGTGACGAATAACAAGCGATGCTGGAGAGCATGGTCAGATCCCAGACGATTGATGTCAGAACGGCGAGGCGGTTGGGCATAGGTCGGAGTCAGACCATCCGTTGACACGGTTGCTTCGCCGGCGGCGGTGTAAAAGCGATCCTAGCGTGACCTGCCACGTGGCGGACGAAAGCCCCCGTATCGACGCAGTGGAAATAGTTCGCGTTACAACGCAGACGAAACCGGAGGGTGCCACCCACTGGAATACATGCAAACAGGCCGAACCTCTTGGCCTCTCAGATACCACGGTGCTCCTATGGCAAGCCAACGGTCTGAAGCCACACTTGATCGAAACCTTCAAGGTGTCCCGTGATCCCAAATTCGTCGAGAAACTCAAAGACATCGTCGGCCTGTACATGTCGCCGCCGGAGCATGCCTTGGTGCTGTGACGAGAAGAGCTCGGTTTGCCGCTCAAGAAGGGACGGGCGGAAACAATGACCCACGACTACCGGCGCAACGGCACGACCACGTTTTTCGCGGTGATGAGCACGTTGCACGGGTCGGTCATTTCGATCAGACGCGGGCGAGTGGATTCGCTGGGTTGCGTCATTGATAACTCACTGGATAGGCAAGGCATTAACAGCTTCAATTCCGCCTCGTCAAGTCAGCGCCTCCGCCGACGAGAAGAGGTATCATGCACCCGTAAACGCTTCTGCACGCTTGACACCTAACGACTCCAAATTATGGGAAAGAACACGCCGCACAAAGGGTTAAATTTGATGCCAAAACAACCGCTGCCCTCAAGTCTGAGTCGGAGTGAATCCCCCGTGACCTGGCTTTCCATCGGCATTGAAACAGACTGTAGCCACGCCGAAGCGTTGGCCGATGCCTTTCTTGAAGCGGGCGCACTGTCGGTCATTATTGAAGACGCCGATGCCGGGACGGAAAATGAAACTGCGCAATTTGGCGAACCGGGTTCGGTCACCACGCCAGGTTGGGAGCGTTCACGGGTTGTTGCGCAGGTGGATGCCGATGCCGATATCGCCCAACTGATCGCCGCCTGTGCGCAGTTGGCGGGCTTAGAAAACGTCCCGCCTTACACGCAAGAAGTGATTGCCGAGCAAAATTGGGTACAGTTGACTCAGTCGCAATTTGAGCCGATTCGTGTGTCTGCGCGCTTGTGGATCGTTCCGTCCTGGCATCAAGCGCCAGACCCGGAGGCCATTATTTTGGTGCTTGATCCGGGAATGGCCTTTGGCACCGGTTCGCATCCAACCACCCGACTCTGCTTGGAGTGGTTGGAGCAACAGGTCGATCAGGGGCACTCGGTTCTTGATTACGGCTGTGGTTCAGGTATTCTGGCGATTGCGGCCGCCAAACTCGGCGCGGATAATGTTGTCGGAGTAGACATCGACCCGCAGGCGGTCAGTGCGGCGAAGAGCAACGCTGAGCGCAATGAAGTCCGTGCGCACTTCGAGGATTCATCCAAGGAAATTAAGGGACAGTTTGATATTGTGGTAGCTAATATTCTTTCTAATCCGCTCAAAGCACTGGCTCCGGCCATTTGCTCGCATGTCCGCTGTGGCGGTCGCTTGGCGCTTTCCGGCATTTTGGCTGAACAAGCGGATGAGTTGATCGCCCTCTACCTGACCTATCTTCCACTGAGCGTAGCCGACACCCGTGACGGCTGGGTTTGTCTCGCTGGCGTTAAGCCTTAAACCATGAAGACCGGCTGCCCACACTGTCAAACGATCTTCCTCATTACGCCGGAGCAATTGAAAGTACGCGCCGGGAGAGTTCGTTGTGGAAATTGCTGGAGCGTTTTCAATGCCCTCGATAGCCTGATTGAAGAAGCGGCTCCCGTCGGCGCTAGCCACGCTCCAACGAATCTTGCCGCCGAAGAAAAATCACCCGTCACTCCCGAGCCAAAAATTGACATTCCGCCCGATCCGCCTGAGGCGGTTAAGGCGGTTAAGGCGATTGAACCCGCTAAACCCGTTGAACCTGCCCCCCCCCTGAGCGAATCACAGGCCAAGGAACTCGGGAGGGCGACCGGACTGATTTTGCCGCGTGAAACAACGGAAATACCGGGCTACAGCAAATGGACCGAAGGCGTCATGGCGACGGTGCTTCCTTCTCAGGAAGGGAAAAGCCCCCGCTGGCCATTTATCTTGGCGGCCATTTTTCTGAGTATCGGACTGATGGGGCAAATCGTCTTTCATTTTCGCAGCCAAATCGCCGTATCCATTCCGGTATTAAGGCCCGCGCTGAATTTGCTATGTAAAGCACTCAACAAAGACATCCCCTTACTTCGCCGTGTCGAATGGGTCAGCATTGAATCGTCCGATCTGCAAAATGACGCGGCGCATGGCAATTTGCTGGTGCTCAATGCCACGCTACGCAATCGCGCCAAATACCGCCAGGCGTACCCTTCGCTCGAACTTTCGCTGACGGATACGCATGACGTCCCGATTGCCCGTCGCGTCTTTAGTCCAGACGACTATCTCTCACCGGAACTTCGTGCCAAACAAGTTTTTGCGGCTAATTCAAATACGGCCATCCGCCTCTGGATCGAGGCCAAGAACATCAGCGCGGCGGGTTATCGTCTTTACGTCTTTTATCCGTAAAAACCTGCGTCGTGACTTACGGTTTCGCTCAGGCACCTTCCTTCAAGCTTTTTCGCCACGCTCAATAATTACACCGACCCGCCGTACGCCCGGCATCGTGCCGAGCTTGGCAATCGAAATACGCACCCAGCGCGCCTTAAATTCCTTGAGCAGAATCCCCGCAACAAATTCAGCCAGTGTTTCCAGCAGATTAAAATGGTGTTGCCTCAGTTCATCACGCAAGCGCTCAACAACCGTGGCGTAATTGATGGTGTCGTCAATCGCATCGCTCTCCCCGGAGCGCGCCGCAGACGTGCCAATCTGTAAGGAGATTTCAACCGTCTGCGGCATCGCCTTTTCACGGGGATAAATGCCGATGAGGGTAGAAATTCGAAGCTCGTCAATGAAAATGATGTCCATGCGGCAAGTTGAGATGTCAGTGTAAAATTGCGGCGCAGGTCAGGAGCCTGCCCCGTTAAAGCCCCGCATTCTAACCCAGAGATCTTCTGAACATTCGAATACTAAAATACTGAATCCGCCATTTATGCCCACCTACTTGATGACTGTGCTCGCCCTTCTCGCCGCCTACCTACTCGGCTCGATTTCATTTGCCGTGCTGTCCAGCCGATTATTTGGCCTCGCTGACCCGCGCACCTACGGCTCAGGCAATCCCGGTGCCACCAATGTTTTGCGCAGTGGGAGCAAATTAGCCGCCGTGTTTACCCTGCTGGGGGACGCGCTAAAGGGTGCGCTGGCCGTCTTTTTAGCGCAACAATTTGGCCCGCAATACGGGCTTGGGCCGTCTTTTGTCGGCCTCATCGCCTTATCGGTTTTTGCCGGACACCTTTATCCGGTGTTCCTAAAGTTCAAAGGGGGCAAGGGCGTCGCAACGGCGGCTGGCGTATTGTTGGCGATTGACCCTTGGCTCGGCGCGGCCACGCTCGCCACTTGGCTGTTTGTTGCTTACGCCACCCGTTATTCCTCGCTGGCGGCACTGATGGCCGCCGCCGCCGCCCCGCTTTATGCGTTTTTACTCTGGGGCAGCCATGCCATGGTGCCGCCGGTTGCCGTCATTGCCCTAACCTTGATTGTCAAGCATTGGGGAAATCTACAGCGGCTCATGGCGGGCACCGAACCCAAAATCGGCGGCAAGAAAAAAGCTTAATCAGGGCGTCAATTCAGCCAGCGGCCAACGCGGTCGCACAGCGAAAGCCCCGGCGGGTTTGATTGATGTTGCTCTTTGAAAACGTAAGGCACCGGCTAGAGCGATCATGGCCCCGTTATCGGTACAGAATTCAAACTCGGGATAAAAAACAGAAATGCCTTTTTTTACCGCCTGCGCATCGAGCTGTCGTCGCAGTTCACGATTGGCTCCCACACCGCCTGCCACCACCAGTTGTTTCAGCCGGCATTCTTGCACCGCAGACAGCGATTTTTTGACCAGCACCTCAACAATCGCCTCCTGAAAACCACGGGCAATGTCTGCGCGCTGTTGCTCGTCCATTGGCCCCAGTTCACGCACCTTGGTCAGCACGGCGGTCTTCAATCCGCTAAAACTGAAATTTAAATCTCCTGAGTGCAACATCGGTCGCGGAAAGCGTAAGGCCTCAGAACAACCGCGCTCCGCCAAATCAGACAGTGCCGCCCCGCCGGGATAAGGTAAACCGAGCAATTTGCCGGTTTTATCGAAGGCTTCACCAGCGGCATCATCGAGCGTATCACCCAGAAGCTGGTACTCACCCACCCCGGTGACGCACATCAACTGGCTATGCCCGCCAGAAATCAACAAGGCGACGAAAGGAAAGCGGGGGGGATTACGCGAAAGTAAGGGAGACAGTAAATGGCCTTCTAAATGATGTACTGGAATCGTCGGAATCCCCAGCGAAGCGGCCAATCCTTCGGCAAAGGCCGCGCCAACCAACAACGCCCCCGCCAACCCCGGCCCCTGGGTGTAGGCAATGGCATTAATCTCACCTAGCGAGCACCCGCTATCCGCTAAAACCTTGCGCAGCAGCGGAACAGTACGGCGAATATGGTCACGCGAAGCCAGTTCGGGCACCACGCCACCGTAGGCTTGATGCATTATTATTTGCGAGTGCAGCGCATGACCGACCAAACGCCCACCGGCGTCGGTGTTATAGAGTGCGACACCGGTTTCGTCGCAAGAAGATTCAATTCCAAGGATCAGCATGGGGCCATTTTACCCGTAAGGCGAGCGCGGCGATTATCGGGCGAAAGACTGACTCATCGGATAAATGTTTTAGAATCAGGATTCGGACAACCTTAAGGCTTGATATGTGTTTTTCTTCGCGAACTGTTTTCTTGAGCTTGGCTATCGCTGCTTTAAGCCTCCTCGGTGCGGGTTTGCTGCTGGGTGAGTTGCTGCATTTACACCCGTGTTATTTTTGCAATTTCCAACGTTTGCTTTACCTCGTGCTGGCGTTTTTTGCGTTGTGCGGTGCGCTTATCCCCAACTGGCCGCGTCTCTGGAGTGCTCTCGTCGGTTTGACGGCAGGTGGCGGGGTGTTAATCGCCGCTCAGCATAGCTGGATGCAATACGCCCCAAGCTTGGTGACTGAATGTGGTTTTGGTGAACCGACCTTAATCGAGCAAATCATCAATGGGCTAAGCTCGATATGGCCCTTCATGTTCATGGTGACAGGATTTTGTACCAACAAAGAATGGGATTTTCTCGGCCTGTCACTCGCTAACTGGTCAGGGCTTTGTTTCCTCGGTTTTCTGTCTATTTCGGTTTGGGTTTTTCGGCGTGAGATGAAGCGCCAAGGAACGCTGACGAAATAACGTCGCCTTTTTCACTGTCCTCATTGGGGAGACGGCACTTACGGCCTCGGAAACGCCCGCTATAGTTGCGGCCTAAAAAACTCAGAGGCGTGGCATTCAAACATCAACGCGTCGCGCTGTGACTTGATAGCTGAATTTGCGGCTATCCCGTCGGTCCAGTCGGCCATCGGCGGATTCGATTTCAGGATGCATCAGGAAGGGTTGATATTTTTCTGATGACCCGCGCAAAACAACGTCTTGGGCGGTATTAAAGCTGATCCAATTCATTTCCCAAAAACCGAAAAGCAATTTCTTGAATACACTTAATTTTGGGTCGCTGTCACTTATCCGTTCATCGTGCATGGCTTTACGCACATCGGCAGGATCGACCGGAATCCAGCCGTAACCGGGCGTGTAAAATTCGGCTCGGCAGTGTTGAGCTTCACACAGATTACCTTGCGCTCCAAGGCTGTCAAAAAGTCGTGAACGATCCATGCGTAGGCCAAATACTGGACGTGCCGGGAGTCCAACGGCGCGACAAAGTCCGACAAAAAGTAAGGCAATGCCGGTACTGTTGGCCTTCAGCGCCCCACTTTCAAGCAGGTCATCAACAGGGGTTTGGGCGCGGCTCTTCATTGTTGGATCGTAGCTCACCTTATCGATCACCCAGTCGTAGATGGCTTTGCCCATAGCGACAGGGTCTTTAATGCGGCCAATGGCCTGCTCGGCGGTACGGCGGACGATGCCATCAATGGGCACAAGTTCAGTCGCTTGCAGGCAGCGGCGCAACACTTCGGTGCGCTCGGCAACCACGCCACGACGTGTCATATCAAAGTGGCGATTCTGGGTAGCGATTTGACTGACGATCTCAAGCTTTGGACTGGCGATGCCCTCGGCCCAATCCGCGTAGAAAACTTCCATGTCGGCCACGGGTTCGCGATAGATACCGGCATTTTCAAAGTTACCCTGCCAGCTATGCTCGAGTGAGCGCTCCCATGCGGTGTCTTTATAGTGCGCCAAAGGAAGCCAAAGGCGGCATTTTCCGTTGATGCGGTTCAGTTGAATGTTTGAACGGATTTCGTAGGTTTTCCATTGTTCCAAGGGCGCGTCGGGCAAGCTGATGACGTTGCGGACTTCGTTTGCGGGGGGTGAATGAGTAACGACTGCTTTAGGCCGTTTAGCGACGGGTTTGGCGAGCGTCTTTTTTACGAGAGGTTTTTTTGCGGCATTTGCCGGTGAACTCGCTAAAAGCGAGAGAACGGCGGTGGCTGCGAGAAAGTCTCGTCGATTCATTCGACTCTCCGTTTGAGTAAGCGCTCAGCGCTCAATATTCAGACTATTTGAAGCCTGTGAGGGTAAAAGCAATCGAGCCGTATCATAAGACACGGCTCGATAAGGCAAAAATTATAGCACTTCGGCGGCGTAATCGGCGAGGCGCGAACGCTCCCCGCGTTGCAAGGTGATGTGCCCTGAATGCGCCCAGCCCTTGAAGCGATCAACGACGTAGGTCAGCCCGGAACTGCCTTCTGTTAAATAGGGCGTGTCAATCTGCGCGATGTTGCCCATGCAAACCACCTTGGTTCCCGGTCCGGCGCGAGTGATCAGTGTTTTGATCTGCTTGGGCGTTAGATTCTGGGCTTCGTCGATGATCAGGAATTTGTTCAGAAAGGTTCGTCCGCGCATGAAGTTAAGTGACTTGATTTTGATCCGGTTGCGGATCAGATCGCGCGTCGCGGCGCGCCCCCATTCGCCGACATCGGCATCGGTCTTATTGAGGACTTCGAGATTGTCTTCGAGCGCCCCCATCCAAGGGCCCATTTTTTCCTCTTCTGTCCCCGGTAAAAAACCGATGTCCTCTCCGACCGGAACGGTGACCCGGGTCATGATGATTTCTGAATAGCGCTTGGTTTCGAGAACCTGGGTCAGTGCGGCGGCGAGTGTCAGCAAGGTTTTACCGGTACCGGCTTGGCCGAGTAACGTGACGCAATCAATCTCAGGATCCATCAGGAGATTTAGCGCGAAATTTTGCTCGCGGTTACGCGCAGAAATACCCCATACATTGTTTTTCGGGTGTGAATAATCGGTCAATGTCTCAAATTGAGCGGTTTTGCCTGAGAGTTCGCGAACCATCGCGTAGAGCGGTGTTTCACCCTCTTGATAGAGAAATTCATTGACCAGCAATTTTGAGCACAACGGGCCTTTGACGCGATAGACGGTGCGACCCTCGCGCTTCCAGGACGCCATGCCTTGACCATGTTTGTCCCAAAAATTGGCCGGGAGTTCACGTGCGCCGCTGTAGAGCAGATCGGTATCTTCCAGAACTTTATCGTTGAAATAGTCCTGCGCTTCTAAGCCGAGTGCGCGTGCCTTGATGCGCATATTGATGTCTTTTGACACCAATATGACCGCCCGTTCGGGGTTCAAGCGTTGTTGGTGAATGACCACGGCCAAAATTTGGTTATCGGCTTTTGCCGTGGGCAAACTGATTGGCAGATCACTCGGAATGGCTTGTGTCTGGAGAAACAAACGCCCGCTGGCTATTTTTTGCGACGGACCAAACAGCGCGATGCCGTTTTGAATACCGTCTTCATGATGGCTCACAATCTCGTCAAGCAGACGAGTAACTTGGCGGGCATTACGCGCCACTTCGGAAAGCCCTTTTTTATTGTTGTCGAGTTCTTCCAGCGTCATGATCGGCAGAAAAACGTCGTGCTCTTCAAAACGAAAAACGCTACTGGGATCATGTAACAACACGTTGGTGTCGAGCACGAAGAGGTTGGATTGCGCGGCAGGTTTAGCTCGGGCAGCGATTTTTCGGGCCATGGGCGTGGTTTCTCCGTTGAGGTCAGTGGTGCAGCGAATTAAAGCGTTTTTACGAAATCCAAAACCTCTTGGGCGTGTCCCGGCACTTTGACGCCACGCCACTCTCGGCGCAAAACGCCCGTGCCATCAATGACAAACGTGCTGCGCTCGATGCCACGCACGAGCTTGCCGTAAAGCTTTTTCTCCTTGATCACCGCAAACTGAAGGCAGAGCGATTCTTCGGTATCGGCGAGTAGCTCAAAGGGCAGATTTTGTTTTGCTTTGAAGTTTTCGTGCGAACGTAGGCTGTCACGCGAGACGCCAACGACAACACTTCCCGCTTTTACAAAAGCTGGATAAAGGTCACGAAACTGCTGCGCTTCAGTGGTGCATCCGGGAGTGCTGTCTTTGGGGTAAAAATAAAGGATCAGCGTTTTTCCCCGCGTGTCTGAAAGAGAAAAATCGCGCCCGTCGGTCGACGGAAGAGTGAAGTCATTTACGGTCTGCGTGAGCATTAAAAGCGCTTTCAAAAGGGGGTGGATTCGATTGTTGTAGCAAATGGGCTTAGGGTCAAGTCGATCTCATAAAGTTTTCCGTTAGGAGTGCGTTTGATGGCTGAATCCGTTAACCTAGCAACCTTTGTCCACTTCCTGCGTGTAAAACTTAAGCTGGGTTTGTTACGACAGGTTGACTCGTTCAAGGACAAAAAGGTTTCCCGTATTCAGCTTGACCAGTGCGGGTGATCGTTTTTGGAGCATAGGCGGTAGTGACCAAGCTTTCCGATATTTTCTCTCACGACGGGCCGTTAGCCTTGGGGATTCCCGGCTATCGCGTCAGAGCGCAACAGGTTGAAATGGCCGAGCGCATTGCCGCCGCGATTACGGCCAACAGTATATTGGTTGCCGAGGCCGGTACCGGCACCGGCAAGACGTTTGCCTATTTGGTTCCGGCCTTACTTTCGGGAGGCAAGGTGATTGTCTCGACCGGGACGAAGAACCTACAGGATCAACTTTTTACCCGTGATATTCCGACGGTGCGCAAGGTGCTGGGCTCGCCGCTCAAGGTCGCTTTGCTCAAGGGTCGAGCCAATTATGTTTGCCACTACTACCTGGAACGTTCGTTAGCCGACGGGCGCTTCCCTTCGCGTGAAGATGCCGCCTATGCCGCACGTATTGCACGCTTCGCTAAAAAGACGACGACCGGCGATAAATCCGATTGCCGCGATGTGCCGGAGAATTCAGCGGTATGGAATCTAGTCACTTCGTCGCGTGAAAATTGCTTGGGTCACGATTGCCCGAACAATAAAGAGTGCTTTGTTCTGGCGGCGCGGCGCGAAGCGTTGGCGGCGGATCTGGTGGTGGTCAATCACCACTTGTTTTTTGCCGATGTGATGCTGCGCGACGAAGGTACGGCCGAGCTTTTGCCCGCGTGCAATACGGTTATTTTCGACGAAGCGCACCAGTTGCCAGAAACCGCCAGTTTGTTTTTTGGCGACAATGTGTCGACGGCGCAGGTCATTGATCTGATGCGAGATGTTCGCAGTGAAGGGCTGATTTCGGCGCGAGATTGCCTTGATCTGCCTAAGCTATGCGGCGTCGTCGAAAAAGCCGCCAAGGATTTGCGTCTGACGCTGCCGGTCGAGGCCGCGCGTTTTTCCCTCGGTCAGCTTGAAGAACGCATGGGCTTTGATAACGCGCTGGTGGGTTTGATTCGCGAGCTTGAGCTATTGGTGGCTTTGCTGCAAACGCAGGCCCAACGCTCTGAAGGCTTAGAGAATTGCTGGCGTCGAGCCGTCGAACTCGCCGCGCAGTACCAACGCTGGCAAAAGGGGGCGGAAACCGATTTCGTGCGCTGGGGCGAAACCTATACGCTGTCATTGCAACTCAACGCCACCCCGCTGGTTATTGCCAATATTATGCAAAAGCAAATGACCGGGCATCCTCGAGCATGGATTTTCACCTCGGCCACGCTCGCCATTCAACGTGATTTTGGCCATTACTGTAGTGAAATGGGATTGGATTTAGCCGAATCCGCCTTTTGGGACAGCCCCTTCGACTACGACCGTCAAGCATTGCTTTATGCGCCGAAAAATCTGCCTGATCCGAACGATTACGCCTATACCGAAGCCGTGGTTAAGGCCGCCTTTCCTGTCTTACAAGCCAGTGGTGGGCGGGCCTTTTTTCTGTGCACGTCGCTGCGTGCGATGCGCCGCACGCACGAACTGCTAAGTGAAGCACTTGAGCGCGCCGGTCTTGATTTCCCTTTGCTGATTCAGGGTGAAAGCAGTAAAAATGAATTGCTGGAGCGCTTTCGTCGCTTGGGTAACGCCATTTTGGTGGGCAGTCAGAGTTTTTGGGAAGGCGTCGATGTGCGTGGTGAAGCCCTTTCCGTCGTGGTGATCGACAAACTACCCTTTGCGCCACCCGATGACCCGGTACTCTCCGCACGTATTGAGCGCATGAAAAATGAGGGCAAAAATGCCTTTATGGAATATCAATTGCCGCGTGCCGTGATCAACATCAAGCAGGGGGCCGGTCGGCTTATTCGCGACGAAACGGATCGTGGTGTGCTGATGATCTGCGACCCTCGGCTAATCACCAAGCACTACGGCAAACGCATCTGGCGCAGTCTGCCCCCGATGAAGCGCACGCGAGAACTCGATGACGTTCAAGCCTTTTTCAAGACCTCATGACGACGCCTGAAACGACATTTCCCTGCCAGTTTTTGTCAGCGGATGGCCGCGCGGCGGCGGTCACCCTCAATCAAGCGTGCCTTTGTAACTCACTCAACCACGATGGCTTGCAGCGGGCACTTGACGCAGGGCGAAACCCAAGTCTTCCACCGGGAGGGCTAACCACGCCCCCTCATCTATTTTCAGATAGCCGAGTTTTTGTCGGCGAGAACGACCTCAAATTCATGGCCGATCTGATTGCCGCCATCGAACGGGTGATCGCCCTGCCAGCTTGGCGTGAAATGGCCTTCGCCCAGGCTCCCGCCATAGCCCGGTATACGCCGACGGCCAAAGGCGTTTTTCTTGGCTATGACTTTCACCTTGGCGAGAATGGCCCGCAGCTTATTGAAATCAACACCAACGCCGGCGGTGCGTTGCTCAATGCCAAGCTACTCCGCGCGCAATACGCCTGTGGTCCCGGTAGCGAGCACGTTCCGCACGTCAATCTTGAAGCGGTTTTTTTCGCTATGTTTCGCCTCGAATGGCGTTTGGCTCGTGGCGATAGACCGTTGCGACGCATTGCCATCGTCGATGAATTTCCCTCAGAGCAATTCTTAGCTTCCGAGTTTGAGTTATTTCGCCAGCTTTTTGAGGCAGAGGGCATTTCGGCCTGCGTGCTTGATCCGAGAGACTTAGCCTTTGATGGTGAAAAATTGCACGGTAACGGCGATCCCATTGATCTGGTTTATAACCGACTCACGGATTTCTCGTTGAGTAACGCCCAAAATGCCGATTTACACGAAGCCTATCTCGCCGACGCCGTTTTGCTGACGCCGCACCCACAAGCCCACGCCCTGTTTGCCGACAAGCGCAATCTGGTGAAATTGACCAACGATAGCGCCTTGCAAGCCATGGGCGTCAGTGAGGCTGATCGGCAGTTACTGGCGTCCGGCATTCCGCGCACGCTGAATGTAACGCCTGAAAATGCCCCAAATTTCTGGGCGCAACGTAAGCACTATTTTTTTAAGCCCGCCACCGGCTACGGAGGTAAAGCGGCTTATCGTGGTGACAAACTCACCACGCGCGTATTTGCTGAAATCGCACGCGGAGGCTACGTGGCACAGAGCCTAGTCACCCCATCCGAGCGGCGTGTGCGGGTTAACGGGAGCGAACAAACGCTCAAACTGGATTTGCGCAACTACGTTTATCAAGGTCAAATCCAACTGGTTTCGGCACGCCTCTATCAAGGGCAGACAACCAATTTTCGCACCCCCGGCGGCGGCTTTGCCGCCGTCTTTCCCGTGTCATGCTTGGCCGGGAAAAAACTCTGTGAGAGAGAGGCTTAAAACCATTCTATTCGCTGGAGCGTTCAATTTTTCGTCCAAGATAAATAGTGGACAGCCCACATTCCTGATTGCCCACTGCGAAATCTACAACCACTGAATCTTCATAGCCTCTTCAAATCGCTACCATGCTCAACTGCTCAGCATTCTAGGAATTTAATCCAATGGCCCTGAAGCAACAGACGTGACCGGTATAATTCGGCTTGCTTCCATGAGACTCCGCCATGTCCGATCTGCTTGCCAACCTCAATCCCGAACAACTGGCTGCCGTTACTTTGCCGCCTCAACATGCGCTGATTCTTGCTGGGGCGGGGAGCGGTAAGACGCGTGTGCTGACGACCCGTATTGCTTGGCTAATTTCCACCGGGCAGGTTGGGCCGCACGGTATTTTGGCCGTTACCTTTACCAATAAAGCCTCAAAGGAAATGCTGGCGCGGCTGTCGGCGATGTTGCCGCTTAATACCCGAGGGATGTGGATCGGTACGTTTCACGGTCTGTGTAATCGCCTGTTACGCGCCCATTACCGCGATGCGGGTTTACCGGCGTTGTTCCAGATTCTTGATTCGTCGGATCAGTTATCGGCAATGAAACGCCTGCTTAAAAATCTGAATATTGATGATGAAAAGTATCCGCCACGCGAATTGGTGACTTTCATCAATTCACACAAGGAGCAGGGCGTGCGGCCTGCTCAGGCCGAGGCTTATGACAATTACACCCAGCGCCGTGTTGATCTCTATACCGAATACGAGGCGCAATGTCAGCGCGAAGGGGTGGTCGATTTCGCTGAGTTGCTGTTGCGTTCTTACGAACTGCTAAAGCGCAACGAGCCATTGCGTAAGCATTATCAGGAGCGTTTCAGACATATTCTGGTGGATGAGTTTCAGGATACCAACCGCCTGCAATATGCTTGGCTAAAGCTGCTGGCGGGACGTGATGGACAGGTGTCGCAGCCTGATGGCGCCTGTCTGTTTGCGGTCGGAGACGACGATCAGTCGATCTATGCTTTCCGTGGGGCGGAAGTGGGCAATATGCGCGATCTCGAACGCGAATTTGCGGTACAGAACGTGATCCGGCTTGAGCAAAATTACCGTTCGCACGGCAATATCCTTGATGCCGCCAATGCGCTGATTAAGAACAATCACGGGCGTCTCGGCAAGACCTTGTGGACGGCGGCCGGGGCCGGTGAGGCGATTCGTGTTTATAAGGCTTTTTCGGATATCGACGAAGCGCGTTTTGTCGTCGATGAAGTGCGCGAACTCGCCCGCGAGGGTACGCCGCGTACGCAGATCGCGCTGCTTTATCGCTCCAACGCTCAATCTCGCGTTCTGGAGCATCAGTTATTTACCGCTGGCGTGCCGTATCGCGTTTATGGCGGGCTGCGCTTTTTTGACCGTCAGGAAATCAAACACGCGCTGGCCTATCTGCGCCTGATGGGTAATCCCGATGACGACACGGCGTTTTCCCGCGTCGTCAATTTTCCAACGCGCGGAATCGGTAGTCGCAGTATTGAAGCCTTGCAGGAAGCCGCGCATCGCGCCAATTCCAGCCTTTATAACGCGGCAGCTAGCCTCGGTGGAAAAGCCGGAAACTCGGTCGGCAACTTCATCCGGTTG
>CAIWVX010000103.1 GCA_903916205.1 uncultured beta proteobacterium | reverse complement strand
GTTATGTAACAGCTGACTTGCTGGACTTTTCGGGACTCCTCTTGTCCGGCGTGGAGGACCTGGGTATGGGCCCATCTGATAAGAATACAGTTCTGTTTCATGTCGAAGTCGTCGCATCGGACGATCTTGTGGACCTCGTCAGGTCTTTTGATGTGAACCACGCTCACCTGTCGCAGCGTGCAGACCTTGACGAGAGGAGGCAAGATGATCTCTTGAACCATGTTGGCTTGGTGTGGACAAGGCTTACCGATCCTCGTCCGGTCCGACAGGGTAACCAGACCTTGGAGTGTATGGCCGATGTCACTGCCGGTCGCGTTGTTGACCAAGCGGATGTCGAGGCATGGGCGGCGAGTCTGACCACTGACAAGCCCCTGCCGGTACCGTAACGATGAAGTTGAAATGGTCTAATGAAGCCGTAGCCGATGTTGCGCGGCTCCACGACTTTCTGGCTAAAGTAAATTCAACGGCCGCCGCACGTACGACACAAATCTTGACCGTGGCACCAAGGTCGCTACTTGAACGTCCCCAAAGTGGCCGCCAACTGGATCAATACCTACCGCGCGAAGTGCGTCGCATCATCGTTGGCAACTACGAAATACGCTACGAGTTGGCCGACCTCACCGTCTACATTTTGCGCGTCTGGCACACCCGCGAAGAGCGCTGATTAAGCGTTTAAAAATCTGTTGGGTGCCAAAGTCCGCCGCGAGGTATTGGGCGAGGTAGTCGCCGTATTTTTTGTCGATGTCCGGTTCCATCTACGAGGATTTAACTACCAAGAAGCCACAATACATCTTCGTACCGAAGCGTGTGTTGCATATCCTGCTGATCAAGCATAAATACTTTCTGAATAAACGGTTTTTTGTGGTTGTATTTTAAGCGCTAAAAAGTTTACATTCATTAAATTCAAGCGTAAATAAGAAGCACAAGAAGGTGTCATAAGTCATGTATTTGCAAAATTTTTTATAGAACAAGAAAGAGAGAATCGCATGGAATGCAAGGTTAAATGGATTGAAGGGGGTATGTCGATTTTGGCCGAAACCGGGAGCAATCATGCCATTTTGATGGATGGGCCACCCGAGGCGGGTGGGCGCAATATGGCTCCACGCCCGATGGAATTACTGCTGGCCGGTACGGGGGGTTGCACGGCTTTTGATGTCGTGATGATTCTGCAAAAAAGTCGCCAAGCGGTGACGGGATGCGAAGTTAGCCTGAAGGCCGAGCGCGCCGAAACGGAACCTAAGGTCTTCACTAAAATACATTTTCATTTTGTTGTCACCGGGAAAAATCTTAAACCCGAGGCGGTGGCCCGAGCCATTACCCTGTCAAAAGAAAAATATTGCTCGGCGTCGATCATGCTCGGTGCAACGGCTGAGATCACCCATGATTTTGAGATTGTCCACGTGGCGTAGTGCTATTTAGGGGGTGTAAGCCCAAACCGGCGGAATTTGTTCAATCATGACCACTCCTCATCGATTCCGGCCAAGACGGCTTCCATCATGCCGAACCAGTGCAAGATGCCGAAGTTGTCCATGTTGATGCTGTGCATGTCGCCGGTGATCGTGGTCGGAGCGATGTCGGACGTGTTGTTGTAGGCAATGTCAAAAACCCAGTAACTCTCATGCGGGTTTGCACCTAACAACTCGGTCTGTAGCGCCACATGGTTGGCCAGTAAGGTGTAGGCGACCACGCCCCTGTACTTGCCGAAACACGCCTCTTGCAGATCAAATCAACCATAGTTATACTTATGTTTAACTATCATTTATTGGAGAGACTTCATGCACACAACCCATCTGCGCAAAGTCGGCGGTTCAGTCATGTTGGCCGTGCCGCCTGCTTTTCTTGACCAATTGCACCTGCAAGTGGGTGCGACAGTCGGTCTGTCCATCGATCACGGTTGCCTAGTGGTCAATTCCCAACCTCGGCCACGCTACACGCTCGCCGAACTGCTGGCCGAAGCCCAAGCGGCTAAGGTGTACCCATTGCCAGCACAAGAGCGCGAATGGATTGATGCACCTGCTGTTGGGAGAGAGTTGATCTAATGAAGCGCGGCGACATTTACATGGTCGATCTTGAACCAACAGCCGGGCATGAGCAACGTGGCCATCGTCCCGTGCTGGTGGTGTCAACCGAGGCTTTCAATCGCCTGACCGGATGTCCGGTGATTCTGCCCATCACCAACGGCGGAGACTTTGCGCGTCGTGTTGGCTTTGCTGTCCCTATCAGCGGTATCAAAACAACGGGCATCGTGCGTTGCGATCAACCCCGCACACTCGATATTGCTGCACGGGGTGGACGCAAAGTGGAGACTTTACCGACATCCGTTATGGATGAGGTGTTGGCAACGGCGGCTGCACTTTTTGAGTGAGTCGGAAATTTCGGCGGTTTGTGGTTCCCACCAACCAATGCACTTGGCGCACTGCCGGGAAAATTCCGCCGGTTTGGACTTACAACCCCATTTAGTGGCGTGCCTGTCTTTAGCCTAGCCAAGTAAAACCGCTGAAACTTTAACGCCAGCCCGATACTTCGGATCGTCCTGCAAAACAGGACGCGCAACAGTCGGCAATAGACGCGCAATTCGCGCTGAACGCACGGGATCAAAGTCCGGCTGCCAGCGTTCGAGCACCTCGCCAACAGCTTCCGGGGAATTACACATGAGCAGCATGTCGCACCCGGCGCTCCAAGCGGCTTGTGCGCGGTCGACACGGTCTCCGGCCACGCTGGCGCCTTCCATCGACAAATCGTCGCTGAAAATAACCCCGTCAAATTTCAGTTTTTTTCTTAAATAGTCATTCCAGTATTTTGAGAATCCGGCGGATTTGTCATCTATTTTCGAGTAGATGATATGTGCTGGCATGACCGCATCCAGCTTGAGCCGACGATAAGGTTCGATGTCCGGGGCGAGTTCAACGAGACGGCGTTCATCAACGGGTATGGCGACATGGGAGTCGGCTTCAGCCCATCCGTGGCCGGGGAAATGTTTTCCGCAGGCGACCATGCCGGCACGGCGCAAGCCGTCGATCAAGGCACCGGCAAGTTGGCTGACTACCTCGGGATCAGAATGAAAGGCCCGATTGCCGATCACTCCGCTGCGCCCCCAGTCGAGATCGAGCACCGGGGTAAAGGACAGATCAACGCCGCATTGGCGCAATTCAGCGGCCAGCACGTAGCCGATGTCGTGAGCCGCCTTTAGCGCCTCCGGTGGCGAATGCTCCCAAAGCTCGCCCAGACGACGCATTGGTGGCAAGCGCGTAAAGCCTTCGCGGCAGCGCTGCACCCGGCCTCCTTCATGGTCGATGGCAATGGGCAGCGGCGGTGTACGCAAGGCGTGGATTTCGCCCGTCAGTCGCGTTAGTTGCTCGGGCGACTGGTAGTTGCGAGCAAAGAGAATCAGCCCACCGACCCGTGGGTGAATCAGCCTTTGGCGGTCAAGATCACTCAGTTCCAGCCCGGCAATGTCGATCATCAACGGGCCGTGCGGTAATTTTTTAGGTCGCTCCATACCTCTATTCCTATTCATTCCTTATCGCTGCTCCATAACGACAAAGGCCAGAGCGCTGTCCTTTTCGTCGCTGATTGAAAGATGCGCGATCAAGCCGCGTTCGTCGAGATAATGTGCGAGTTTGGGCGCATAGCTGAACGCCGGTTTGCCAAGCGCGTCATGGACGATGGCGATATTGGGCAAGGTGGCCGGGGTGGCAACGCCAATGCCGAGCGCTTTGCCAAAGGCTTCCTTGGCGGCAAAGCGTTTGGCGAGAAAACGTGCCGGGTCTTTGGCTTTATAAAAATCGGCCCGTTCGGCTGCGGCCAGTAGTTTCTCCAGCGCCCGCTCACCGTGGCGCTCAAAGAGTCGCTGTAACCGATCAATAGCGACGATGTCGGTACCGATGCCGAAAATCATTGGGCGAAAGTTTGTGCCTCGCGCATCAGCCGCTTCATTTCGCGCACGGCTTCGCGCAAACCAATAAAAACAGCACGGCTAACGATGGCGTGACCAATGTGCAATTCACGAATTCCGTCCAATTTTGCCACCGGCTGGACATTGAAATAATTGAGCGCATGACCCGCATTAAAGCGCATCCCAAGCCCACAGATAGCTCGGCCAGCGAGGCGGATTTTCTCCAACTCGGCCAGCACCGCCGGACTTTCAGCGTCGCGCCCTTTGTGGTGAAAAGCGTGAGCGTAAGGGCCGGTATGGATTTCACAAACCCGAGCGCCGATGCGTGCCGCCGCTTCAATCTGATCGATCTCCGCGTCAATAAAGACACTGCTCATGATGCCGGCGTCGGCCAAACGGGCAATGGCTTTTTTGAGTTTGGCTTCTTGCGAAACAATGTCCAAGCCGCCTTCGGTGGTCACTTCGTGGCGACCTTCTGGCACCAGCATGGCCATTTCTGGCTTGAGACGACAGGCGATTTTTAGCATTTCGTCGGTCGCGGCCATTTCTAGGTTGAGCTTGATTTGTGTCAGTGCGCGGAGTTTCTCAACATCGCCATCCTGAATATGTCGCCGATCCTCGCGTAAATGCACGGTAATCCCGTCGGCACCGCCAAGATGGGCTTCAATCGCTGCCCAAGCGGGCTCCGGTTCGTAGGTTAGGCGCGCCTGACGAATGGTTGCGACGTGATCAATATTGACTCCGAGTTCGATCATAATTCCTGTAACTCCTTAAAAATTTTACGCACCTGCAGATCCTTGCCGCCGGTGTAATGGGCAATCAATGCCCGCATCAATTGCTTGGCTTCAAGAAGTGAGCGCGGATCGCTGAAATCTTCTTGCGCCAGATCAATCAAGGTTTTCCCGCTGACCGAAAGCATGGATTGACCGGCACTCTTAAGCTTTACCGGGCCACGTTCAATCGCGTAAGCATAATAAGCCTCACGCTCGATGGCCCGACCTTTGGTGTCGTTTTCTAAGCTCAGTCCGTAGCCCAACTCCTTTAACAAGACCCGTTCAAAGTAGCGTAAATCGGCTTCTTGAAGCTTTGCAGCAAAGCGGCGCAAGGTCTCAGCATAAACCGAGAACAGGCGTTCGTGGGCGGCTTCACGCGGCAGAAGATGCATCAACAGTTCATTAAGATAATAGCCGCAAAACAGCGAGCGCCCGGTAAGCAGCGGCTGCCCGCCTTGCCACTCGGCCTTCATCAGTGTTTGCACTTCCCCTTTACCGGCCCAAGAAATTTCTAAGGGTTGAAAGCCCATGAGCAGACCGCGCAAGGTGGAGCGCGGACGACGCGCACCACGCGCCAGCAAGGCGACTCGACCAAAATCACGCGAAAAAGCCTCGACGATCAGGCTGGTTTCACTGAAGGGGTACGTGTGCAGCACAAAAACGGGCTGGCTATCGACCTTGTTCCGAGACATCGGATTAGCGCTTTGTTAGTGTGTTACTCGTAGCCAAGGCTCTTGAGCAGCCGCTCATCGTCGTTCCAGCCGGACTTGACCTTGACAAAAACTTCAAGAAAAACCTTGCCGTTAAACAGGCGCTCCATATCCTGACGCGCTTCTGAGGCAATCCGCTTCAGAGTTTCGCCCCCTTTACCGATGACGATTCCTTTGTGCGCCTGACGATCAACCACAATGGCGGCGCTGATACGACGCAATGGGCCATCAAGCTCAAACTTCTCAATTTCGACCGTCGTCGAATACGGCAATTCATCACCAATCAAGCGAAAGAGTTTTTCGCGGATATATTCAGAGGCAATAAATTTTTCACTCTTGTCGGTAATTTCGTCTTCGCCAAACAGCAACTCGTCATTCGGCAAGTGTTTACGGGCTTCGGCGAGAAGGTCTTCAAGCTGGCTGCCTTTAGCCGCGCTAATCGGAACGATTGCCGCAAAAGCATGCAGTTCAGACAGTTGGGCCAGCAGCGGCAAAAGTTTGCTTTTGTCCTTGATCTGGTCGATTTTATTGACCGCCAAAATTACCGGGCGTTCGGGCGGAAGGAGTTTGACGACCTCCCTATCCTTGGTATCTAAATGATCGGCATCAATCATAAAAAGAACGAGATCAACCTCGGCCAACGCTTGTGTCACGCCGCGATTCATCGCTCGATTGAGGGCGTTAACGTGCTGAGTCTGAAAGCCAGGCGTATCGACAAAGACATATTGCGTATTAGGTCGGGTCAAAATACCCATGATGCGGTGGCGAGTGGTTTGCGCTTTACGCGAAACAATGCTGATTTTTTCGCCAATCAGACGATTGAGCAGGGTTGATTTGCCCACATTCGGTCGGCCAACAATGGCAATGGTTCCTGATTTCAATTCGCTCATGATTCGATCAATCTTTCCAGCGCCCGTTCGGCCGCTATTTGTTCGGCCGCACGGCGACTCGCGCCTTTACCTTCGGTTTGAATCTGCAAAGAATCGATCTGGCAGGCAATGCGGAATTGTTGCGCGTGCGACTCACCCTCAGTACCGATCAGCACATACAGAGGAAGCGGCAAACGTCGGCCCTGGAGGTATTCCTGAAGACGCGTTTTAGCATCTTTCATCGTTTTTCCGGGCACGATGGCGTCAAGCATTTTGTCATACAAGCGGACAATCACCGCACTGGCGATATCGTAACCCGCGTCGAGCCAGATCGCCCCAAACAAGGCTTCGAGCACATCGGCAAGAATTGACGGACGCTGAGAACCGCCACTTTTTAGTTCGCCTTCACCAAGGCGCAGAAATTTGCCCAAAGCAAGCGATAACGCCAGTTGATGCAGGCTGTCTTGACGCACGAGATTAGCACGCAAGCGCGACAAATCGCCTTCAGGAAGCTCGGGAAAACGACTAAAAAGCTGGCGGGAAATCACGCCGTTAAGGATTGAGTCGCCAAGAAACTCCAGTCGCTCGTTATGCGGCGCACTGTGACTGCGATGGGTCAGTGCCGTATGCAGCAGTGAGGCATCGGAAAACGTATGGCCCATCGCTTTTTCTAGTCGATGGGTCATTCGCTTTGTTCGCGCCCCGAGGCAGAACCCTGAAAATCAATCAACAGACTGACATTGGCAAACAAGTGAATGCGTTTTTCATAGGAAAAGGCGATGCGCACATTGCGCCCCTCTTGCACAATATCAAGATCGTTCGGCGTAATCGCTCGAATGTTTTCGATTTCTAAGTATTTGCTGAAGGTATTGCGGAGTTCTTCTGCCGATTTCCCGCTGGCACGAGTGGCCGTGGAATGGACGCTTTTTTTGATCTTGTAGTAATCAATGACTTCAGGAATGACTTTGATCGACAGCATGGCGATTAGCGCAATAACCACGCCCCAGAGCATTAAACCGGAGAGGGTCAGTCCGTGTTGTTTATTCATAGCGGTACGCCTCATTTGAATGAGCCAATACGCTTCAGATCACTAAAATTAAGCCAGACAAAAAACGCTTTTCCGACGATATTTTCCTCAGGAACGAATCCCCAAAAACGACTGTCACGACTGTTATCTCGATTATCTCCCATCATAAAATAATGATTGGCGGGCACCGTACAAATTACGCCGGCGTTGTTGTAGTGGCAATTTTCGCGTTGCGGGAAACGTGAGACATCAGAAATAAAAGCCGGTGCGTCTTCATCATTGAGCATTTTGTGCTCGAATCCCTGCACCGTTTCGACGAACTGTTGCGAGTAATACAAGCGTTCAGGATGTAGATAATCCTCAACGCGACGAGTGTCCACCGGCTGGCCGTTAATGCTCAACTGCTTATTTTGATAGGCCACTTTGTCGCCCGGAAGGCCGACAACACGTTTGATGTAGTCCAGCGCCGGGTCTTCGGGGTAACGGAAAACCATCACGTCGCCTCGTTGCGGCTCGCCAATTGGGATGATTTTTTTATTGATTACCGGCAAACGAATTCCGTAGGTGAATTTGTTGACCAGAATAAAGTCGCCGACCTGAAGCGTCGGGATCATCGAGCCTGACGGGATTTTGAACGGCTCGACAATAAAGGAGCGCAAGACAAAAACCAGCAAAATCACCGGGAAAAAACTGGCACCGTATTCGACCCACCAAGGATCTTTAGCCTCTGCCGCCCGGCGCTTGCTGAAAACAAAAACGTCGGCCGCCCAGATGGCACCACTCAGCAGCAGCAGGCAAAACAGAATTAACGCAAAATTCACACTCGACTCCTCTATTTTCCGATACGTAACACGGCGAGGAAAGCTTCCTGCGGAATCTCAACCGAACCCACTTGCTTCATGCGCTTCTTACCGGCTTTCTGCTTTTCCAGCAGCTTCTTTTTACGCGAAATATCGCCGCCGTAGCACTTTGCCAGAACATCTTTGCGCATGGCCTTGACGTTTTCACGGGCAATGATGTTGGAACCAATGGCCGCCTGAATCGCCACGTCGTACATCTGGCGCGGAATCAGCTCACGCATTTTGGAGGCCAATTCACGACCACGGTAAATCGAATTGGCGCGATGAACAATCATCGACAAGGCATCCACTTTTTCAGCGTTGATCAAAATATCCAACTTGACCACATCGGCCGCCCGGAATTCCTTGAAATCATAATCAAGTGACGCATAGCCACGCGATACGGATTTCAGCTTGTCAAAGAAATCCATGACCACTTCGGCCATCGGCATTTCATAAATCAATTGCACCTGTCGCCCGTGATACGTCATATCCACTTGGTTACCGCGCTTTTGATTGCAGAGCGTAATCACGTTACCCAGATAGTCCTGCGGCACAAAAACCGTAATCGTGATAATCGGTTCACGAATCTCTTCAACTTTGGTCTGATCCGGCAGCTTGGCCGGGTTTTCAACCTCGACCAACGTGCCATCACGCATCAAAACTTGATAAACGACCGTCGGGGCGGTTGTGATCAAATCCTGATCAAACTCGCGCTCCAGCCGCTCCTGAACAATCTCCATATGCAGTAAACCAAGAAAGCCGCAGCGAAAGCCAAAGCCCAAGGCTTGCGAGACTTCTGGCTCATAGTGCAAAGAAGCATCGTTAAGCTTGAGTTTCTCCAGCGATTCGCGCAGTGAATCATACTGATTGGATTCAACGGGATAAAGCCCAGCAAAAACCTGAGACTTGATTTCCTTGAAGCCCGGTAAGGCTTCCTTAGCCTGGTTATCCGCCAGAGTGACCGTATCGCCGACTTTAGCGGCTTGCAGTTCCTTAATGCCCGAAATGATGTAGCCCACTTCGCCAGCACGCAAGGCATCGCGCTGCACCGCTTTCGGCGTAAATACACCGACCTGTTCACACAAGTGGGTTGAGCCGGTCGCCATGAGACGAATTTTTTCTTTTGGCCGCAAAACGCCGTCAATGACACGAACCAGCATGACAACGCCAACATAATTGTCAAACCACGAATCAATCAACAGCGCCTTCAATGGCTGATCAGGATCGCCCTCAGGCGCTGGAATACGCTCAATGATCGCTTCTAAAATATCTTCAACACCAAGCCCCGTCTTGGCCGAAGCCAAAATAGCTTGCGAGGCATCAATGCCAATAACGTCTTCAATTTCCTGTCGAGCCGTGTCCGGGGTCGCCGAAGGAAGGTCAATCTTGTTTAGCACCGGAATAACGTCAACGCCTAGCTCGATGGCCGTGTAGCAATTAGCCACGGTCTGCGCTTCGACCCCTTGCGAGGCATCAACAACCAGCAATGCGCCTTCACACGCGGACAGAGAGCGGGACACTTCATAAGAAAAATCGACGTGTCCTGGCGTGTCGATTAGGTTGAGGTTGTATAGCTTACCGCTGCGCGATTTGTATTGAAGAGCCGCCGTCTGCGCTTTAATGGTGATCCCGCGCTCACGTTCGATGTCCATCGAATCAAGCACCTGCGCTTCCATTTCACGGTCAGACAAACCGCCACAAAGGTGAATGATGCGGTCGGCCAATGTAGATTTGCCATGGTCGATAT
>CAIWVX010000102.1 GCA_903916205.1 uncultured beta proteobacterium | reverse complement strand
TAGCAGCATATTTTATGTCGTATTTGTCAAAATAAACCTCTGAATATTTTTCAGATACTCGTATCACAATCTTCATGATAGCCGACGCCTTAGATTGACTAGACGCAATCCAAGGGTTGTTTTTTCCTTTCTAATGAGTAGGAATAATAAAAAATGACCAATGGTATTTGAAAGAGGGAGCAGAAAATAAATTCACCGTGCAATCTGGTGGTAGTAAAAAGGATTCACAGCGGAACCGAGCGGTCAAAGAGAGTTTCCGGGGCAATATCCAGATCACCCGGCCAGCACACGGTGCCGAGCGCGAGGAACGCTTGTTTGAATAACGCGACATCCTGCAACGGGGTAAATACACCCCGATTCAAATACGGACGCGCATCGAATAAACGATGGTCACCCGTGTTAAACCAGAGTTCCAGAAAAAAGTCGTCACGGGGCACCACTCGCGTAACGGATTCCATCACATCACCTAGCGCAACGGATCAATGGCAAACGGCTTCTCGCCATTAACAACAAGTTCCCAATTCGCCAACAATGAATCTCGATCCATGCTTGAGCCAATCGGAGTTTGGCAACAGGAATTTCCCCTGCCAGAACGGATCCGTCCAAAATTGAGAAAGAAGCCTCCTGCCCCTGATACTTTGCATGAATGTGAGGTGACTTATGCCTCTCGTCATCGTAGAAGTAGAGGCTGATGATGATGCCGTAGAACATGCTGATGGTCGATATGGTTTGCGCTCCGCAAATTAGACGCGATTAGTGTAGCGGATTTTATTGAGCCTAACCCGAATGGCACAATTCGGGTTGTGGGTGAAAAGTCACCCTGGCCTCAATGGTTACCTGGACAGCTCGCTTTTGTTCGCCCACTGCGTCAGAAATATACCCTCAGCCATACAGGAATGCTGACAAAGATCAACTCGATGAATGGGATGCGCGTCAATGGATGCTACCCCATTGCTGCGCTTTTCAATTAGATCAGCTTTCAACCCGCTTCAGATCGCGGTAAAAATTTTCGTGAGAGCCGACTGTAAGTAGTTTGATGCGGCCTTCATCCATGACCCGGTAGGAAAGCAGGTATAACTGGTTGAGCATTCTGAATTTGTAGACACGGATTCCGAGGAGATCGCCAACTTTTGCTTCACCGATTTCGGTGTCGCTAACAATCAACCGCACGGCGGCATCAAGGTCAGTCTTTTGCTGTGGGTGAAATTTCTTGGCGGCCCGCTCGAAGGTCGGGGTAACGAGGATACGCATTAGCCGAATTGGTATTCACCGACCGGCTCTTCTTGCTCCGCAATCAGAATGTCGCGGATCATGCCGAAGGGCAGGTCGGGATTCTCTTCGGCGATCTTACCCATCCGCGACCAGTACTCGATTTGCTTAGGCAGTGATCGGTGTTCGATTAGGGCGTAGCGCTTGGCTTGATCAACCAACGATTCTGACAGTTTGACATTGATAGCCATGACGAAAATCTCCTGAAAGCAGGGGGCATTTTAGACCGAAACGGGCCGTTATGGAACTTTTTGTAAGAATGAACAGCCGACAACTGGAGTCGATAGATTCAGGCTCCAGCGATTTAATGAATGGGATGCGCGTCAATCGAGCACAGCGTTTGGCGTGGGAAATGGCTTAGGGCAATCGGGCGATGAGGCAATAGGCACAGGCTTCTTTGGGGTGTGAATAAATATTTGCCCTGAATATTCACCCAGGCCCCTTTTCCCCTTTTCCCATTCCATAAACGCGAACACGCTCAACTGCGTAAAGCGAATGACTAGCTAACAATAAGAGCGCTATTCCCCGTCATTTCCGCCTCCATTCTTCAGTGCACAACACGTTGCGCATCCGCTGGGGCTCGGGTGTTTATTCGCATTTTTTCTTTGCCGCCGCGAAATCTTCCGGCGTATCGAGATCGAAAAAACTTTGCAAGCTCGGATCGACGGCCAGCAACTCCGACGTATCGACGTAACATACGTTCAACAGATCCAGTGCGGCACGTATGCTGCGTTTGCCCGTAGCGTCTAAAAGACCTTGAATCGTGGATAGGCAATCGACTGAATAAAACGCCGCCAACGGTTGTGGATGGCCTTGCACAACGGGAACGACGGCTTGAAAACCGGCGCGTCGTTGTGCCAGTTGTTCGATCATGGCGGGTTGCACAAAAGGCATATCGGTTGCCACGGCGAAAATCCACGGGGTTGCGGCTTGCTCTAATCCAGCGCACAAACCGGCCAGTGGCCCGGCATTGGGATATGTGTCGCAGATCTGCGGCAACTCAATTTCTGGACGAATCTGGCGAACACTGACCACGACCTTTGAAAACAGCGGCTGGACGATGTTGACCACATGCTGTAATAGCGTTTGTTCACCGAGTACCAGAGTCGCCTTGTCGCGGCCCATGCGCTGCGACTCGCCACCGGCCATGATGACCGCCGTGCAGTCCACAATCATCGTGCCGACCGCTCCAGTAAAAAATCAGTCAAACCAACAATATCATCAAGCGCAAAATGCGGCAGTTGCGGATAGATTTCATCAATATCGGTGACGATGGCGATCAGCCCGTCTGCAATCGCGCAGCGCGGCGGCTTGGCACATTCGCGGCGCAAAACTTCAATCTTGTCGCCCGAGGCCAACGAGAAGCCTTCGGCCAGCACCATATCGGCCTCACCAAGAAAGCGTTCGGCCAATTGCGCCGGTTCGCGCCGATCGACGGCATCCGCGACAATTTGCAATTGGTTCGCGGTGACCAACATGCTCATCACGGCACCGGCTTTTTTATAGCGCCAGCTATCCTTGCCTTCCTTGTCTAGCTCGACCTTGTGATGCGCGTGCTTGATGGTCGCCAGACGCAAGCCGCGCGAGGTCAATTCGGGCAGCAATTTCTCGACCAGCGTAGTCTTGCCGGAACCAGAATGCCCGACAAAAATGAAGACCGGGGGTGCCGTGTGATTCATGGGTGTGGCGTGACCCACGACTCGCCTTGTGGCGTGGTTTCCTTTTTCCAGATCGGCACCCGCTCTTTCAGTTCATCAATCATCCAGTGGCAAGCCTCCAGCGCGGGCGCACGATGTTCAGCGCCAGCGGCGATGAAGACGATTGAATCACCCGCCCGCACCACACCCAGCCGATGCACGATCCGCGCATCGAGCAACCCAAAGCGTTCAATCGCTTCGCGACGGAGCTTCTGCATCTCGGGCAAGGCCATGCGCTCGTAGGCGTCAAAACTGATTTCGCTGACCTCGTGGCCTTCCGAGAAATTTCGCGCACACCCCAAAAAAGTAGCGATTCCGCCCATGCGCTTTGAACAAGCTTGTAAGGCGCGTATTTCGATGTCCTGCGAAAAGTCTTCAAGCTGAATTCGCACCGCGTCGTTCATCTCAGCCCCCAGAAAACTTCGACATAAATACGACTTCACTCGGGTCGGGCAGAACGACTGAAAAATCCCGCTCATGCTGACCATTGACAGCCGCAATCGAGACTAGGGCAAACGCTTCAGGGTAATGCGCTTGTAATTGATCACGCAGATCCTGCAAACGCAACCCGGCTTGATGCGCGACGTCCAGCCGACTCTTGCCGACCCGTTCGGCGACCGGCCCAAAAAACAAAACAGTGATCATCCCACCGCCTTCGCGGAAGCCGGTTGGCGCTGCCATAAGCCGCTTTTTCCACCTTGCTTTTCGTCAAGCTGAATGTTTTCAATACGCATACCGCGATCGATGGCTTTGCACATATCGTAAAGGGTCAACAAGGCCACGCTGGCCGCGGTCAGCGCCTCCATTTCCACGCCTGTCTGACCGACACAACGCGCAGAAGTCACAACCTTGATACCGACGCAGCCGTCATCATCGGGTTCAAGAATCTCGCTAAACTCAACGTCCACTCCAGTCAGCGCTAATGAATGGCACATCGGAATCACGTCTGACGTGCGTTTGGCCGCCATCACAGCGGCGACATCGGCCACCGTCAGCACATCGCCTTTGGCGATTTTGCCGGCGCGAATGCGCTCCAGCGTGGCAAGTTGCAAGCGCAAAACCCCACTGGCGACGGCGATGCGTTGCGTACTCAATTTTTCCGAAACATCAACCATGCGCGCTCGGCCAGACTCAGAAAAATGCGTCAGCGTCTCTGTTTTCTCGTTCAATGGAAATCCTTTTCCGCCAATTTTACTAACCACCGATGTACGACATCTCGATTTTTTTCTTTATTGGGTCGGTGGCCGCATGACGTATTTCGGAATAACGGTCACTACGTGGCTCCCAAACCTCACAAATTCGACGACTCAACTCCTGATCATCAGCCCCCTGTCGCAACGAATTGCGCAGATCGGTGCCGTCGGTGGCAAACAGGCAGGTGTAAAGTTTGCCGTCGGTCGATAGCCTGATCCGGCTACACGCCTGACAAAACATCAAGCCATGCGTTACGTCAGCTTAGGCGGTGGCAAACGCGTTCGTCCACTCTTGGCTTTTGCGGCGGGTGAGTTGAGTGGTGGCCGTACGGAATCGCTTGAAATCGTCGCC
>CAIWVX010000101.1 GCA_903916205.1 uncultured beta proteobacterium | reverse complement strand
TCTTCCTATGGAGCGTTTTTACGCGCTTTAAAATGCTGAAAATATACAACACCCTGACCAAGAGAAAGCAAGAGTTTGTCCCGATTGAGCCAGGAAAAGTACGCCTGTACGTCTGCGGGATGACGGTCTACGACTACTGCCACCTAGGCCACGCCCGCGTTCTTGTGGTTTTTGATGCGGTTCAGCGCTGGTTGCGTGCCAGTGGTTTTGCCGTGACTTATGTGCGAAATATCACCGACATTGACGACAAAATCATCAAAAGAGCGCAGGAAAACAACGAAACCATTGGCGCGTTGACCCATCGCTTTATTGGTTTTATGGATGAAGATGCGGCCGCACTGGGGGTGGAGAAACCCAATTACGAGCCTCGTGCTACCGACTATGTGCCGCAGATGCTTGATCTGATCGAGCAACTTGAAGCCAATGGACTGGCCTATCAAGCGGCGGATGGTGATGTAAATTTTTCAGTGCGAAAATTTCCCGGTTACGGCAAGCTCTCGGGCAAATCGCTCGATGATCTACGGGCGGGTGAGCGGGTTGAAGTCGAGCAAGCCAAGCATGACCCACTCGATTTTGTGTTATGGAAGCCAGCCAAGGAAGGCGAGCCCTTTTGGGATTCTCCTTGGGGAAAGGGGCGTCCTGGTTGGCACATCGAATGTTCGGCGATGAGTTCCGAGCTGCTCGGAAAACATTTCGACATTCATGGGGGCGGGCAGGATTTACAGTTTCCGCACCATGAAAACGAGATTGCCCAATCGGAAGGCGCGCATCAATGCCAATTTGTAAATTACTGGATGCACAATGGTTTTGTCCGCGTCGACAATGAAAAAATGTCCAAATCGCTGGGTAATTTTTTCACGATTCGCACGGTGCTCAAAAAATACGATGCCGAAGTCGTGCGTTTTTTCATTCTGCGTGCGCATTACCGTAGTCCTCTCAATTACTCTGACGTGCATCTCGATGATGCCCGCCAGGCGTTGACACGCCTCTACACGGCGTTAAAAGCCGTAGAAGCAAACGCACAACCCATTGATTGGAACGAAGCCCATGCCGAGCGCTTCCTTAGCGCAATGAATGACGATTTCAATACGCCGGAAGCCTGTGCCGTCCTTTTTGATTTAGCCACTGAAATAAACCGCCGTAAATCGGCGACACTCGCCGGGCAACTGCGCGGCTTGGCCGGTCTGATGGGCTTACTCAAGCGTGACCCACACGTTTTCCTACAAGCCACACCGGCGTTCGCCGGCGATGAGGCGGGAGACGAAGCGTATTCTCAAACCATGATCGAAGGCCTCATTACTGACCGTAGCGCCGCCAAAAAAGCTAAGAATTTTGTCGAAGCAGATCGCCTTCGCAGCGAGCTTCTAGCGGTCGGCGTGGTGTTAGAGGACGGCCCTCAAGGAACGATCTGGAGACGGGCTTAATCATGAAAAAATTACGTGTATGCTCGGCTTGGCGGGGCCAAGGAGATTGTCTGGCCTGTGATGGACGCGAAAATGCTTTTTTTGCCGGTTTGTCGCCAGACATGATTTCCAGCCTTGACGTCGACGTGCATAACACCAGCACCTCCAGCAATCAAATTTTCTACCAGCCAGGAGGCCAGCCCGATTATCTCTGGGTACTGCGAACCGGAGCGATCAAGTTACTAGCCACTTCCTGGGACGGCACGCAACGCATCGTCCGGGTGCTCAAAGCCGGCGATGTGGCCGGGCTGGAAGCCCTTATTGCCGAAGATTATGCCCATACGGCCATCACCGTTGGCCCGGTTAATGCCTGCCGAGTTCCCTTGAAGACCATTAAGCAACTCTGTATGAAGCACTCCGATTTTCAGTGGGAACTAATGGGCAAATTGCAAGCCGCATTGCGCGAAACCGAACAATGGCTGGTTGATCTCGCCAGTTCAGGCGTCAGTGCTCGAATTCGCATGGCGCGTTTGCTGTTATTGCTACGCGACGGCAAAAGCAATCGGATTCACATTTTTTTACGTGAAGAATTAGGGCTGATGCTCGGCATAACCATCGAAACCGCGAGCCGCATCATCGCAGCGTTCAAGCGAGAACGCTTATTAGTCAAAAGAGGGATCGGCAGCCATGTCTACGATGGCGATATTGCGGGTCTGGAAAAAGTCGCGCAAGGGCAATAACAGAGCGTTAGCGGTAAAACACATTTACCGCGACTGCCAATGACCCATTAGCTGGCCGCAAAAAACTCTCGCACACGATCCATCCACGACTTAGCACGCGGATTATGGCGGCCCTCATCTTCTTGGTTGGACAGTTCCACCTCTAATTCGCGAAGGAGTTCTTTCTGACGTTCGGTTAAATGCACCGGTGTTTCAACGACAACGTGGCACAGCAAGTCACCGTGGGCCGTACTACGAACGCCTTTAATGCCTTTACCGCGCAAACGGAAGGTTTTCCCCGATTGAGTTTCCGACGGAATTTTAATCTTGGCGACCGTGTCGAGCGTTGGGATTTCAATGTCACCGCCAAGGGCGGCCGTCGTAAAACTGATGGGCATTTCACAATGCAGATCGTTTTGTTCGCGTTGAAAAACGGCATGTGTCTTGAGGTGAATCTCAACGTAGAGATCACCTGACGGCCCGCCATTGACGCCATGCTCGCCTTCGCCAGAAAGACGGATGCGATCGCCTTTATCGACGCCGGCCGGAATTTTAACCGCAAGCGTTTTGTGCTGTTTAATGCGCCCGGCACCGTGACATGAACCACAGGGGTCGGCGATGACACGTCCGTTACCACGACATTTTGGGCAGGTTTGTTGAATCGAGAAAAAGCCCTGTTGCATACGCACTTGTCCGCTGCCTTGACAGGTTGGGCAAGTTTTCGGCTGAGTTCCCGCTTTAGCGCCGCTGCCTTTACATGGCTCGCAGACTTCCATGGTCGGGATACGAATCTTTGTTTCCGTACCGAAGGCCGCTTGTTCCAGCGTAATTTCAAGGTTGTAGCGTAAATCGGCACCGCGATACACATTGGCGCGATTGCCACCCCGAGCGCCCGCACCATTCCCCCGGAAGATCTCATCAAAGATACCGCCAAAGGCATCCGAGAAACCACCGGCACCGGCACCGCCACCACCGCCCATTCCCGCCTGTGGATTGACGCCAGCGTGACCAAATTGGTCATAAGCGCCGCGCTTTTGGCTGTCAGAAAGCACTTCGTAGGCTTCTTTAGCTTCCTTGAATTGCTCTTCAGACTTAGGGTTATCTGGATTGCGATCAGGATGGTGCTTCATGGCCAGCTTACGATAGGCCTTCTTGATATCG
>CAIWVX010000100.1 GCA_903916205.1 uncultured beta proteobacterium | reverse complement strand
CGACCCAGGAGATTCCCTTGAGTGGATTAACCTACACTCGTCGGGTGGGGCAACAGCCTCAGACCTTTAACGGAAACCCCGATCGTATGAAAGCCTTCCTGGAGGAAACTTTATAGACGGAGTCACCGACGGAAAACGTAAATGGAGTTTCAATGTCGACAAGGCTGCCGGCTCTGACCTCGATCACTTTCTTATGGTTCTGAAACAGCTCGCGCACCGTCCAGGCCTGCCCGGCCATGTCACTTTTCGGCTGTACGCGCAGGCGATCTCCCACATGGATGGCATCGCGGCTCTCGAACATCAACCGCTTTCCTTTGATATTTTTTATAGTACCGACAAAACGGCCGGTACCCCCCTTCTGCCAGGGGTTGGCGATATCATCGGGCTGCCGGGACGCCAGAAAGCCCTTGGTGGGTGTGCGGCCAAATGAAAATTTCAAAATTTCCTTGGAACTGACAAGCGCTTCCTTGAGTAATGTTTCCGGAGCATCAAGCACCAGTCGGTACGCCTCCACGACATTGGCCACATATTCGGCCGATTTCATCCGCCCTTCAATTTTAAGCGATTTCACGCCGGCCTTTATTAAATCCGGCACTAGATCAATAGCAGACAGATCGTTGGTAGAAAAAAAATGCCCGTCTTTGCCGCGGTGATTGTAGAGACGTCGGCAGGGCTGGGCACAGCGCCCACGATTGCCGCTGTGGCCGCCAAGCAGCGATGAAAAGAAACATTGCCCCGAAATTGAAAAACAGAGTGCACCATGAACAAAGCATTCGATCTCAACCGGTGTGGCTGAAGCGATGGCGGCAATCTCATCAACAGCCAGCTCGCGAGCCAATACCGCCCTCTGGAAGCCAAGCTCCTCAAGCATCTTGACACCCGGCGTGTTGTGAATCGTCATCTGTGTGGAGGCGTGCAGCGGAATTGCGGGGAAATGCTTCCGAATCAGACGCGCCACAGCCATATCCTGCAGTATGACGCCGTCAACTCGCATGCCGGCCAGAGCCGCCAGCGTGTCAACCAGTTGCGGCAGCTCCTTTTCTTTTACCAGCGTGTTCAGCGTGACATAAATTCGCCGGTTGTTGGCATGCGCGTAAGCCAGCATCCGCTCCATCTGGGTCAGGGTGAAATTTTTGGCCCGGGCACGGGCCGAAAATTCCTGTAGACCCGCATATACAGCGTCCGCACCTTTTTCAATGGCCGCAAAAAAGGATTCAAGCGAGCCGGCCGGAGCCAGTAGTTCAGGTTTTGTAAAATGGGTCATTTAACTTCTCTTGCATCTATACGGAAATAATGTTTTTCATAATGACATGTGCTCAAAATGCCAGCTTGAGGTTAACAAAATAAGCAAGAAATAATGCATTACAGCCCGATTTCACTATGCGAACCGAGACGAACCAAGTCGAGATGATCGTCGTCAGGTTTCCGGTAAATCAAGATCAAATCTGGCTTGATGTGACAGTCTCTGTGATCGGCCCAATCACCAGAGAGCGGATGATCGAAGTTACGGCGTGGCAATATCGCGTCGGCGGCAAGCAGACGCACAACCTCCATCAGGGCGGCATCAAGTATTTTTCCATGCCGTCCAGATTTTTCCCGCTTGTAGTCGCGCTTGAAGCACCCGACATATCTAATGTTTAATTGCATAAATTAGCAATAGTATTTCTCAGCTGCGCGCCCTTAACTTCTCGCTTTCGCCACACAAATGGGTGTGCTGTTTCGTTGTGCCTTTCAACGAAAGCTTCAATCGCTTGCACCAACTGTTCTGTGCTGGCAAAGCTTGCACCAGATAATGTTTTACGACTAAATATTCCGAACCAGATCTCTACCTGATTTAGCCAACTTGCTGATGT